>JADFXY010000600.1:0-2238 GCA_015233355.1 Deltaproteobacteria bacterium
AGTTGACCATGTCCGGATCAAAAATAGAAGAAATATTGCACACGTTGGAGTCATGCGAGCATGGCCGGAACACCGGGATGGTCGGGCAATTGCTGACCAAGGGCCAATGCCTGGATTGTCTGAATGTGGAAACCACGGGTGGTTACAAGACCAAACGGGCCGGGCGGACTCAATATAATACCACTCCGGTCTCCGGCAATCCGGCGGTCATGGGCCTGGCCGAATATGTAGACGGTGTCGGCCAGTGGTATTTAATGGCCCAAACGGCGGACGGCCGAATAATGGCCGGAAATACTCTTCCGCCGGATTCAGGAGATTTTTCTCTAATCAAGACTCTGAGCAATACCACACCGGCTCGACCGGCCATGATGACTGCGGTGGGGGGCGACCTGGTCGTAACCGACGGCGACGGTCGATCCGCTCCTCAAATCTGGTCTGGAGCAGGCGTTAGTCCGGCCATGGGTCTGTTAACCGAAGATGGAGACGCCACCTATACTTATGTCACTTTCTCCAATAACTCAAACATAAACGGCTGTTATCTTCAGCTCGGCGGTTTGGGGTCTTCCGGCAGTTATCTGTATCTGGGCTTTTACCGTCCGTTTCAAGGCATTAAGTTTAACCTTGCCCCAGGCTATGAGAATCAGAACGAAGCCGGGCTGATCGTTGACTATTACCATGGCCAATGGTCGCTTATGATCATAGACGACGGAACTTCTTCGGATGGGAAATGCTTTAGTCAAAGCGGCGAAGTCACCTGGTCTGTCCACCCGGATTGGCAGGCCCATCAAGTGACGGACATTCATCTGTACTGGGTCAGGTTTTGCGTTAGTTCAAGTCTGTCGGCCGACGTCAGGATATCGAGCGCCCAGGTCATTTGCGGGATGACCGACTTGCTGAACCGCTGGGACGGACGACTGGGCAAGCCGTCATTGATCAGCCAGGTCATCAAGTCGCCGAACGTCGGCCCGGTTTTCAATTTTACCGTTGAATTGACGGATGGCAATTCTGATACCAAAGGAAACTTCTGCCCAACCCTGCCCTGCTCCGCCGACACCAAGCACTATGGTTACATCGGATACGAACAAAGGTTTCGGGGATTGTCCATAAACCTCATCTGCAAGAACACCGATCCGGCGACCATTCAGATGGACTACTATGACCAGACCCTAAAAAATTGGCAGGCTGTGGCCAATCTCTATGACGGCACGGCCATGGACATGTGTTATCGGAATAATAATGACGAGTTCACCGCGGCTGACGGGACGGCGCCCGATCCCGGGAAATGGTCTGTTATCTCCGGAAACCCGGTCATCGCCTCCAACCAGCTCCGGTGCTCCGCCCTTTCAGGAGATGTGGCCGTAAAGACGACCATGAACTATCATTCCAGGGCTGCCGCCCGGGTGGATTGGGTTTTGAACGCCGCTCCGGCAGTCACGGGTTGGTACGCCGGGATGGTGGCAATCCTGTCCTATGGACACGACTATATGGTCCGGTTGTCCCGATCCTATGACACGGCCACCGGCCAGGTTTGCCGCGTAGACTTTCATGACGGGACAACCTGGTCGAACATGGCCATGGTCGGCAACGCCGGCACCAGCGGCACCTTTTTATTGAGGCGGGACTGGGGATTTATCTACTGCTACATGTACAACGGTTCCGGAGACAAAGACGATTTGGCCAACTATACCCAGATCGGAACGGACCCGGTCGACACCGGGGTAAATATAACTTGTCCCCTCTGGATCCAGTTGGAGGCGGTAAAGGAAGGTTCAGCCGGCCCGGACGCCAATTGGGACAACTATGCCTACGTTGGGACATACGAATTATCGCCGTTGGCCCTGGGCTCGCCAGACGGAGAAGCGATCCTGATGTTGTGGACGGACCCAGGTGAAGACAAATGGGTTCCGGTGACCCTGGAGAAAGCCATAGACGCAACTCTGACGCCCAGATTCTACATTCGACTGTCCATCAATGAAACTATTTATCCCGGATTTCAAGCCTCCGGTGTGGGGATCATTCCGGTCGATGACCCGGTGGGTAATTATCGATTCTGCCTTGAATTTGATGGACGGCTGATACTTTCGGGAAAGACCGATGCCGATCGAGTAATCGCCTACACTGAATCACAGTATCCCGAATCCGGCCTCCATTATTTTTCTCTGCCGCGGCCGGTAACGGCCCTGGCCAGGTTGGAGCGGAATCTGGTTATATTCACTACCGGCGATATCTACTTGTGTT
>JADFXY010000601.1:0-2231 GCA_015233355.1 Deltaproteobacteria bacterium
AGGCGCATCCGGGAATGTGGCGGCGATGAGACTACAGGATCTGGCCTTTAAAATGGAACAGGCCGGTAAGGCTGGTCTGATAGATAATGCCTTGGAAACATTTAAAAAAATTCAAGAAGAGTTCGAACTGCTGAAACAACTCATTCATTCGAATAAGGATATTTCATCTAATGATCTATGAATATAAGACGGCAATGCGAACAATGACTTAACGTAACGTTATACAATCAAAAGGCTATCCAGATGAACGACTTGACAAAAATGACCATTGTCGCTGTGGATGATGAACGCGTCAGTTTGAGGATCATCAGCCGGCTTCTTCAGAACCACGGGTACACCCAAATTCAGTGCTTTTCTTCCCCTATCCAGGCCCTCGACTATGTCTTAGAGAATCCTCCGGATTTGTTGTTGCTCGATCTGATGATGCCGGAATTGGACGGGTTGGCGTTTTGCCGGAAAATAAACAGCAGCCAGGCCGCCGGCCACGTCCCCGTTATCATGATCACGGCCAATAACGATGAACAGACTTTGAAGGACTGTTTTGAGGCGGGAGCAATTGATTTCATCGGTAAACCGCCTGGTCGTGCAGAATTATTGGCCCGGGTCAAGTCCGCGCTATCCCTTAAACGAAGCTATGATCAGCTTAAAACCCAATTTATCGAAATTCAAATACTTAGCCGGCAGATCCAACGCGATCTGGACCAGGCTGAAAAAATATTCAACAATATCATCAGGCGAGAGGTTCCTGAGAGTCCTAATATCAAATTCATGCTATCCCCGGCCCAGAATGTGAGTGGCGACATCCTGTTAGCTGCCACCACCCCGACGGGGATACAACATATCCTACTGGGAGATTATACCGGTCACGGTTTGTCCGCCGCCATCGGAGCCACCACGGTGGCCGGTGTCTTTAACGCCATGTCGGCCAAAGGGCGCCACATCGCGGACATTATGTCCGAGATCAATAACCAGATGCGCTTAGTCCTACCCATCGGGATGTTTTTCTGTGCTTGCCTGATTGCCTTGGATAATCTCAAAGGTAAAACTTGGGTGCTTAATTGTGGTCTGCCGGATGTCCTGGTCATTGATCGGCAAGGGGGGCTAACGAGACGATTCCCGTCTGAAACTACTCCCCCGGGCCTGGCGCCGGCCGATTATGATTACGCCTCGGTGGAACAAATGGCCGTAGAAGACGGTGATCACATTTATGTTTATTCCGACGGAATAACAGAGGCTCACAACCCTCAAGGTGAGCTGTTCGGCCAAACGTTGCTGGAAGAGGCACTGACCGGTGTCGCTGATGCCGGCCGGGGGTTTGAAGCGATACGGAAGGCGCTCCAGGCTTTCTGCACCACGGCAGAACAAAAGGATGACATTACCCTGGCCGATATCCGGTGCGATGTGAGATCAGCCCCATACCCCGCAGGCCGGGAATACCCACGAATTGAATACGGATCATCAAATTGGCAGATTACCGTCAATCTTACTCCACCTGGATTGATCGATAATAATATCACGAGCTTCTTGCAAAACTAATCTGCGTGATATAAAATTGATATAGTGGTCCCCGCTCTTAGTTATTATGTCAACAATTATAACAAAAGGGTCTCTAAATTAACAGTAGCGCCTCATCTATCGTTAAGATTGGCTAATATCATTATTTTTTAACATAGTTTACCAATAACATCCTCCTTTATATATCTTAAATTGTACATTCAGGGGGTGTTGGTCTCGGCTAACAGACTAAACGAATTAGCTGATCTGCCGCTAACGCCAATATCCCGAACATGAGGTGTGTCATGACCTTCGCATGTCCTCGTACCCGGACCGATCTCCCGCCGAACTCGTCCTTTACTCGGCCGTTGACGCGTTCTACAGTGGTTCTTTCCCTGTAGCGGATATCTTCCGGCATGTTGAAATGGATAATCTTTAGCCGCTTATTCTCCATTTCTAATTCATCCTTTAGCGTGGCATCGCGCCGTGGGTTGATGTCAATAATGGGGACATGCCCTAAAGAACTGCTATGTTCTTTGATAGTCAGCGCATCATACCCTGAATCCATCAGATCATAAAGGTTGGTAACACGCCGAGCGGTGATTTCCGCCAAAGGCAGGGCCACTTGACTGTCATGGACGGAAGCGGAAGACAGTACGCAGCTTACAGGGATCTGCCCATCTGCGGCATCAATGTGGAGTTTGTATCCAGTCCACGTTTCTTTGTACCCCTTGCTG
>JADFXY010000602.1:0-2223 GCA_015233355.1 Deltaproteobacteria bacterium
AAGCTCTACATCTCCACGACCACGGGATGGCCTGTGGTCCTGGGGCCCCGGGCCCGCCGGCAAGCGATTTACCATGAAGCCGGGCAAACCCGATCTCCGGATGAGCTGGTTGACCTGATCGCGGCCAGTATGTCCCTCCCCTTCATCTATTCGGCGGTGGCCCTTGATGACGTCCGCCATCTTGACGGCGGGTTAAAAGACCGGATTCCCATTTTGCCCTTGGAGCAGTCGGGTGTCCGGAAAATCGTGGCGGTTCACCTCAAGCCCGGCCGGACCACGGATTACCCGGCTTGTCCCCAGACTGAGATTATCGATGTGTCCCCCAGTCGAGACCTGGGCGGTTTATTTAAAGGGACCCTCAATTTCGGCCGAGATATGAGTGAATTGATCGAGTTAGGATATCGAGACACCCTGGCCGCCTGCCAAGAAAAGTTTTGATACCCCGTGCCTCCCTGACCCACAATCCTAACCAATCACCACGCCTCCATTCTCAAAGGTGCGACGGTTTCAGGTAGTATCTTATTCTATCTAAATATTTTAGATAAATCTTGACACCGGGCAAACAAATAACGTAGTCATTTCGTAGCTATTAAATGACTCACCAAACCGAGGCACTTGTGACAATCCAATTGATGTCTGAGAAAAAGATAATCCGTTTAAGCCGGGTGCTGGTTGCCTGTTACTGGTTACTCCTTTAAAATAACAGGGAACGAGAACCCCGCAACCCGTAACACGTAACCAATAACCCGCCAGGCCTGCCGCTGCAACCTTCCAAGGAGGTAATTGTATGAATCTCATGTCCAAGCTCGCCGAAATTGTCGGCCGGGAAAGAGTGTTTGATGATCTTGCCGAAAGAATTTCCAATTCCCGGGACATGTCAGTTCATCAAGGTGTACCGGAACTCATTGTTCACCCGGCCAGTACCGAAGAAATTTCTAAGATAATGAAACTGGCCAATCAGGAAAAAGTTCCGGTCACCGCCCGCGGGTCAGGCACCAGTGTCACCGGAGCAGTCTTGCCGGTGTGCGGGGGCATCCTGATGGACTTGTCGAGGATGAATAAGATTAAGCAGATCGACAAAGCCAACTTCCATGCCGTGGTGGAACCGGGCGTTATCTGCGCCCATCTTAACGCCGCCCTGGCCAGGGAAAAGATGTTCTTCCCTCCTGATCCCGGAAGCTCAGCCATCGCCACCCTGGGCGGGATGGTGTCCACCAATGCCAGCGGGTTGCGGGCGGTGAAATACGGCACGACCAAGGACTATGTTCATGCGTTGGAAGTGGTTTTAGCCGACGGATCAATCATCAGGACCGGCACCACCGCCCCCAAGACGGCCACGGGCTATGACCTGACCCGATTGCTGGTTAATTCCGAAGGCACTTTGGGGATTATTACCGAAGTAACGGTGCGCATACTCCCTCTGCCTCCCTATACGGCTTTTGCCATGGCCCTGTTTGACAATTTAGATGACAGCGGCCGAGCCGTGACCGAGATACTGACCTCGGGCATACAATTATGCGCCTGTGAGATTATGGACCGGGCCAGCATCAACGTGGTCAAGAAACGTTATAACCTAGATATATCCGACGCCGAGGCCCTGATTATTATGGAAGTGGACGGTCACAAGGCGGCGGTCCAAGAGCAAATGATCTTCATTGAAGAGACATGCAAAAAACATCACGGCATGGATGTGCGCTGGTCGGACGATCCCAACCAGCGGGCGCAGATGTGGCAGGGCCGGGCCGGATTGGTGCCGGCTCTATCGCGCTTGAAACCGGGCTACCGGTTGGTCCCCATCTCGGAAGACTTTGGGGTGCCGTTGACCAAAATCCCGGAGGCGATCCGCGGGGCTCAGCAAGTAGCCGCGAAATACGATGTGATGATCTCTACCTTTGGCCACGCCGGAGACGGCAATGTGCACACCACTTTTGTCATCGACCTGACCGATAAAGCCCAATGGGATCGGTTGCGGCCGGCCTCGGACGAGTTGGTGGACCTGGCCATGAAACTTAAAGGAACGATCAGCGCCGAGCATGGGACCGGTTTGACCCGCAGCGGGTACATCCGCCGAGAACTGGGTCATGTTTTGGACGTCATGAAGACGATTAAGCAGGCCTTAGATCCCAACAATATTCTCAACCCGGACAAGATGGGTTTTGCCGAAAACGCCGGCGATATTTTTGATCATTTTGCCTTTGAGCCGCTGATCAAAGGCATCCCTGA
>JADFXY010000603.1:0-2226 GCA_015233355.1 Deltaproteobacteria bacterium
ATGACCATAACTTAAGGCTTTATGCTTGGAAGCATTGGCTTCAACTTTGGTTCCATCCAGACTGATCTGTCCGAATTTAAAGACTCCCAGTTGGTGGGCGATAACCAGTATTTCCTTAAATAATTAGATCAATTGGGGGAGAAACCGTTTCCTGAAGTCCGCAATTGTGTCATGGTCAGGATGGGTGTTGGCGGCAACAAAGCGAAACGCCACAGAATCAGAAGTAGATCGTTCCAGTTGACGACTGGAGAAGACCCCTGTGGCTACCCGTAGAACAGAAGAGCCACCAACATCTCGGGATTGTAAGCTTTAGAACCACGACCGGCGTATGAATCCCTCAAAGAGCGAAGGTTGAGTTGATCCACGATATCAACAACAAAGCGAGCCAAGTGGTTGGTGGGCAACCAGTCTTGGATCGAAGGCGGTAAGAGAAAGCTGGTCTGTCGGTCGGCATCCTTGAACTTTGATTTCATGGTCTCACTCATTGTGGGTTATAAATAATAGTTTAACAATTAAAATACAATAATATAGTTTAAAAGTTAATCCAAAATCAAGATATTATGCACAATATTATCCCAAGAAGGAGCCTGGTCTTTGGTTCTCCTTCAGACGAAAGTCCGACAGGCTCCTATGGCGCACTTTCTTCTTATTGTTGGACCAAGCTGAAAAAATACCCCGACCAGGGAGCGTGAACCAAGAGGCGGGTGCGGACGCTGAGTCCCGGTCAAATGGTCAGCCCTATAATTATCTTCTGGATAGCATCGCCCGAACTCAAAATGCCATAACCCGTTATCTGCGATCCGCAACCTGGTACGCCCCAACTGGATACTATTTATACAGTCACCTTCAATGTGCGTATTAATTATCCAGCTTGGGCCGGCTTTGGATCCGACCGACTCTTGACAACGAGGTCTCTTTTTTGTAAATTGTCATGTAAATAAAATTACTTATCATAATGTTTGCCCCCTTGCCGGCCATTTGGCACTAACCTTGCTTAGCTTAGAAAGCAAGAAAACAAGGTCAAACACGAATTGTTAACCAAAATTATCTTGGAGATGTGATCATGATTCAAAAGATCTATTTGATCGCAGCCATTATATTGACCCTGACGGTGGTCGGCACCATGGCCTGGGGCTGGGGCGGCGGATTTGGTCTCTGCTACGGAGGAGGCCAAGATGAAGACTTAGGCGCTTGGATCAGCTCGGGCGGTTGCCGGCAGACCTCCGGCAATTACGGCGGTAATCGTGCGGGATATGACCAGGGCCGAGGATGGCGGGACTCCGGTCAAGTTGATTTGAACAAACCTCTCAGAGGCAAACCTGAACGCCCCTAACGATCCACCTGATTTCTTTTAAATTGAATCTACCACCTTATAACATATCACAATATCCTTAAAAGGAGGAGTAAACATGAGCAGAAAGACAATATTGGCTTTAGTTTTAGTCATGGGTTTGATCATCACCGCCGGTGCAGTCTGGGCGGAACAAGGTGCGGCCACAGGTACCGGTCCAGGGTATGGGTCTGGTCGGGCGTGTTGCGCCGGGGGCGGCGGAGGAGGAGGAGGTTGGTGCAACTTCGGTGATCCGGCCTTAGGTGAAAAGTTCCTTAAGGATACCGAAAAATTGCGGGCCGACCTGTATCGAAAACATACCGAACTGAACTATCTGCTGGCAGCCCAGCCAATCGATGAAGCTAAGGTCAAAGGTGTTCAAAAAGAGATAAATAGTCTAAAGGCCCAGATGGCTGACAAGAAGGTTGAGTACATGGTGGAAGCCAGAAAAAAGAACCCTAACTGGACTCCAGGTTTTGGACAGGGCGGCTGCGGCGGCCGGGGACCCGGCGGCGGATATTAGCCTGGGCGGAAGGTCACTGCCTTGGACCCGTATGGAGCCACCAAATCATCAAGTTAGATTATCGCTAAACTCCTCGTAGTATCCCACTCACCACAAACCTCCTGCACGTCGGACGTGAGTCAGCTCAGGCTGCTTGCGTCCGTCTGCATTTTTGAGGAAGGTCATTTCATGACCATACATACCTACCGGTAAGTAATTTTCCCCTTGACTCCCCCTTGCCTCCTGAATATGATTCATAGTGACGCTATACCAGTTGCACGTTGCACGTTGTGGATTTCTATCTGGCTTCAACAAGTAAAGAGCAACCAGTAACAAGCAACCAGTAACAAGGAACCAGTACAACCAGTACCCAGCAACCAGTAGGGAGCTAACA
>JADFXY010000604.1:0-2224 GCA_015233355.1 Deltaproteobacteria bacterium
GTCTTTGGGACGGGCCGGAAAATCTGGGCCCGCCTGAGTCTGATTTAGTGGTCCGAACAGAATCATAAATATATCACATCGACCGGAGTTTCAAGAAGGGACCTCAAGGGCCTGCCGCCGGAGTGTCCAGTTGTGGTCTCCGGTGGCAGTTTCCTCCTGTATGCCAAAATGCCTTATGGGCGGATGAACGTTTTGATGTTTCATGATCTTAGATGTTTCTCCATGGTTTTCCCCGGCTGCTTCCGTGGGCGGCCGGGTGGCTAAACTTGAGCCTGGGTGCGGCGCATTTTTTCTTCATCTTGACAAAGCTTGTACTGGAGGCTGTCCACCAGGGCCAGCCAACTGGCTTCGATAATGTTTTCGGATACACCCATGGTGCTCCAGTTTTGTTCGTGGTCAGCGCTTTCGATGAGCACCTTAACCCTGGCGCCGGTTCCCTCGGTGCCTTCAACGACCCGCACCTTAAAATCGACCAGGCGTACTTCTTCCAATTTTGGAAAAAACTTATGCAGGGCCTTGCGTAAGGCGTTGTCCATGGCGTTGACCGGGCCGTCACCTTCGGCTGCGGTGATTTCTTCCTCGGACCCGACCGAAACCTTGATGGTCGCCTGGGTCAGACCCTGGCACAGGACGCCTTTTTCGATGATCACCCGTAGAGATTCCAGGGTGAAAGGTGCTTTGAATTGGCCGGTGAGTTTCTTGACCAAAAGTTCAAAGGAACCTTCCGCGGCGTCGAATTGATAGCCTTCATCCTCCAGCGCTTTTATGGTTTTTACGATTTTTTGGCTGTCGGCGCCGTTCCGGCCCAAATCTAAACCCAATTCTTCGGCTTTAAACCGGATATTGCTTTTTCCGGACAGATCGGAGACCAGGACCCGGCGGTTAGCCCCGACCATGACCGGGTCAATGTGCTCATACGCGATAGGATTTTTCAGCACCGCGCTGACATGCACCCCGGCTTTATGGGCAAAGGCGCTTTTACCCACAAAAGGCTGATCGTTGGTCGGGGGGAGATTGGCCAGGTCGCTGACGTACCGGGAAACTTCCTTCAGTTGGGCCAAATTTTCCGGCGGCAGACAATGGTGACCCAGTTTCAACTGGAGATTACCGATAACGGTGATCAGATCGGCGTTGCCGCATCGTTCTCCGTAGCCGTTGATCGTGCCCTGGACCATGGTAATCCCCTGGGCCACGGCGGCTAGGGTGTTGGCCACGGCCACTCCGCCGTCGTTATGGACGTGGATCCCCAGGGGACGGTGCAGAGACGCTTTGATCTGATTGATAATCTCGGTCAGCTCTTGGGGCAAGGCGCCGCCGTTGGTGTCGCACAGGGTCAGATAATCCGCTCCGGCTTCCTGGGCGGCCAGGACGGACTTCAGGGCGTAGTCCGGGTTTTTCTTGAATCCATCGAAAAAGTGTTCGGCGTCATAGAGCACCTCCCGGCCCTGGGCTTTCAGGTAGGCCACCGAATCCCGGATCATCCTCAGGTTTTCTTCCAGGGTAGTGCCAAAAATCTCGGTCACATGAAGATCCCAGCTTTTGCCGAACAGGGCCACCGCCTGAGTTTGGGCCGCCAGTAAGGCCTGAATATTGGCGTCGTCTTCAGGTTTTGAGCCGGGGCGGCAGGTACTGCCGAAGGCCGTCATCCGGGCCTGCTTGAAGTTATATTTGGCGGCCATCTCAAAGAAGCGGGCGTCTTTGGGGTTGGAGCCGGGCCAGCCGCCTTCGATGTAATGAATGCCTAACTGGTCCAATTTTTGGGCGACGCGTAATTTGTCTTCGGCCGAAAAGCTGACCTTTTCACCCTGGGTGCCGTCCCGTAAGGTGGTGTCGTAGAGGATAACCTGTGATGCCATGGAATGACTCCGTTATGGTTTTGACCATAAACTAAAAAAACCCGTGGTCAGGGGCCTGACAGCGGGTTTTTGAGGATTTCGTTTTGGAGAGACTTATGATATCATCAAATATTCCGGCATTGTAAGGCACCATTTGGCCCTGACCCGGCCAATAAGGAGGAGCAGCAGGAGGTAAACCCCTACTGCGGTGCTAATTATCAGGATGCTTTGGATGGACGTGGTCATTGGAATGCCTTATGTTTCTTTTTTAGTTGGCTTGAATTGCAATGGTGTTAATAAATTCTACGTAGTATACTGAGCAAAGCTGCGTTTGTCAAGAACTTTTTGTAAAAGATTTTTGCCGGCGCAAGAGGGAGACCGTATTTTTA
>JADFXY010000605.1:0-2215 GCA_015233355.1 Deltaproteobacteria bacterium
TACCCATGAGCCGATTCATGCAGGGTAATGGCCAAAACTCCCGGAACGGCCATGATGGCGATCTGTTGAATGGTATTATATAGGTTCATGTTGATAAGTATCCACTAAGGTGGTGGGATATGCCTGCCAGTCTGAAAATTGGAAGCAATTCAATGTCTCTCTTGATATCAGCCCATTCGGAAGGCATTCAAGAAAGCTGAAAAACTATGAATATGGCCTGTTTCTTCAAATCTTTTTTTAACTTCTGTAAAATAAGTTCTTGGCAATAATGTCTGTGGGTTACTCTTCTTATATGTCAAAATCGGATTTCTCTCAAGTAGCATCGCCCTGAGATACTTCTCGGCAAACTGCGCCCGATTCAATTCCTTTGGCGGATACGAAGGCATAAGTTCCGGATCACGGGTAAGTACGTCAAAAAACTTCTTGTACTCCAGCAAATCCTCGTTCTGTGGATTCCTCGGAGGATTCCTTTGAGGATTCCTCGGAACAACCCGTCTATTTCCCAACGCCCAGGTTTCCAGACAGAAATGTTGTATAACTATCAAGATGTTAGCAGCACAGGTCTTGCCCATCAAGAATTCTTTAATTTCATTATATTTTTCGTCGAATGACATCTCCTCGGAGTCCGCGGCGATAACCAGCCGATCTATTTTGATATCAAGGTTATTGATATCTTCAATCGCGTTCGTAATAATTTCAAAGTAACCTGGATATCCCTGGCACGCGAGGATGGAAAAATTATTATCTTTTATGTCTAATAGACTATTAACATAGGTGAGACTTGGGCAAACGTAAGGAATCCAACTCTTATAAACTTGCCGTTCACCTACCTCCCCTTCAACAACCACGTAAACATTCATTGTAGGCTCAGATTATAGAAAGGATCATTTATTAATTGAACAAAACGTTGCTGTTTTGATCTGCCGAATCGTTTGACGTTTTCTTCTCCGTACCTGATGGTCACTTCAGCTCCCTGGCGATGGAAAACAAACCAGTCATCGGCCGGAAATTTATTTATTATGTACGGATGATGGCTGGTGATGATGAATTGGACATCCTTTTCGACACTGTTCAATAGTTCGGGAAGAAAATCAATGGCGCTGATGCCCAAGGAGTTCTCATATTCATCGATCAGATAAATACAACCGTCCGACAGGGTATGGATATCAGTTAATATAAGCAACACCTTCTGCATCCCGGATGACAGCCTACCCGCAGGAATCCACTCGCTGACCCCGGTCTCTTTTATGCAAAACACCGGGACGGGCAGCGGTCCTCTCGATTTCGTGGCTATTTTGCTAAGATCTTTGATTGTTGTACTCTTAACAAAGGCAAAAATATCACCAAAGTCATGACAAATATGCTGAAAAACATCAGGAAATTTCCTAGATAGATAATAGAGTTTCACATTAAGACCCAGATCTATATGCAGCAGATCCGAGAATTCAACTTCTTGATTACCCAATTTAGGATCGATAGCCTTATATTTCATGCTCTCGGCTAGTTCTCCCGTGGAAAAATCCCGGTGGAGGATGTTCCTGAAGCCCATGTACAAAGGCTTGATGGACTCCTCATCTTGAAGCAAGGCGATACTGGATTTATCACGGGATAACTTTGGTAGCTCCTTGTCTTGAAAGACAAAATCCCTTTCATTCCGGTCAACAATAGTTACGGGGTCTTCCCCTGATCCGCGCCAAAGCCGTTCCTTCACGATCACCGGTGACTCTGTTGCCCCATCACCGGTTTCAACCTCCCACCCGTAGGTGATTCCATCCTGCTCCACCTGGACCGACCAGCATGCATCTTCAGCTATCTCCTGGCCGATCGCGATTCGGGCCAATTTGTAGATCGTGTTTAAAAACATCGATTTCCCGCTGCCGGAGTCGCCGACCAGGAGGTTAATCTTTCCCAACTCCACCTCGGTGAACCTCAATGCCGACTCGCCTGACCCCCAAAATTTGTATTTGATTATTCGCATCGGTGTCACCCTGTGATGGACGCCTGTTGATAGATCAGGCCGCAAGCTAAACAGAGGTTGCGGTTATTGAGTATTGCTCCCCTTACCTGTTCAGGGCCAGGAACAGCAAAACCAGGCAGACGCGGCGGTCCATGTTCACCTCATTGCTCATCAAAAACGGGGCCAGAATGCCGGATAGCCGACCCGCTCCGGTCAGCACCGCCACTTCCTGATTTTTGACGTCCTAGGCCTTGAGTT
>JADFXY010000606.1:0-2213 GCA_015233355.1 Deltaproteobacteria bacterium
TCAACACCGCCACCGGTAAATCGCCCAGCCAGACGGTTTCCTGGATCACGCTGCCCGCGGCGTTATATTCGCCTATAAGATGCCCGGCCTCGTCATAGACGAAGATGGTGGTGGAGGCTCCGGTCTTACTCACCCGCTGCCCCAACCCATTAATGGCATACGTCGTCGTATTGCTTCCGGCCGTAACCTTCACGAGTCGTCCCCGTGCATCATATGTGTACGTATTCGTCCCGTCGCTGGTGAGATTCCCCGCCGCGTCGTAGGTGTAGGTTTGGGCCGCGGGCCCGGTTCGGCTTTGGAGCCGGTTGCCGGCGCCGGAAATGGAATAGCTGGTCGTGCCGGTGGTTATGCTCGGGCGGACGCCATTGCTGTCGGTAATCCCGGTGATCCGGCCGGCCAGGTCATAGGTCAGACTGATGGTCTGATTCCCGCCTGTTCCCGAAAACGTAATCCCGGATACTCGGCCGTCTTGACTGAAAGTGTGACGGTGGGCCGACCCAACCGATAGCAAGAAGCCCCTCTAATCAACAATCGTTAGTCTTTCAGATGTGATATGTTCTAACATCTTGCCAAGGTGGTCTATTATTTGCCTTAAAGCTTCCTCGGGACTATTTGCGATGATCTCTTCATCTATGGCAAAATAACGTGCGGAAAATCCGACGAGGATATTTTCGTCGGACGGCCCATGAATCGATTCCCCTGAATTATCTTGAGGGAAGGTTGATTGAATCCTAACTAACTCATTTCGCCAAGTCTTATAGCGAAATAGCTTTTTGTTACCCAATGACCGAAATAGTTCTATTCTTAAAGAAAACGAATCGTCATCATAGGCACCTTTTAAACTGATGTCGATCTCATAGGTAGCCATAAGCTCAAAAATTGGACTTGTTACAGCACGATGAATCAATTCCATTTTATCATTACCTTTGCCAACATTTTGGACACTTACAGTGCCGTGTGTAGGTGCCACGTACAGCCGACGCCTGACAATTTTTAATTGCATCTTGGCAAGCATCAGACTGTGTTGCCCCACTCCCTATCCCTGATATTATCCTTTGATCTTCTGATGTTCCACCATAAGGAGTTTCATGACATGTGGATTGACATGTCCACCGGTCCTTGCGTTTTGTTAGTAGGTCGTAACATATGCCTATTATCGTGTCTATTATCGGTGGAAGTTTAATTTCAGGGGGGCCTTTTGGCCACGGGAGTGGCATTGGATGAGGCATTGGGAGTGGAAAAGCCTGCAATCCATCAGGATCCACCCCACTAACCGGATCATTTTCAGCATACGCATAAGTATTGATCCCCCCATCCAGCCCTATCGGATCGCTCTGAATATACCTACCCAGCCCTGGATTATAATCCCGAGCCATATTGTAATACAGTCCGGTCTCGGAGTCATAATATTGCCCAGGGAAGCGCAGATTATACGTCAGCGAACCGGTGGGTGCGCCATTGCCGAAGGGGTCTTTATCCCATTTCCAGACTGTCGCCCCACTACTATCCATTATAGATCGTGGTACGCCGAGATGGTCGGGATTCACAAAATACTGCGCGCCAGGCTTGAGTACTCCGACGGGTAAATCGCCCAGCCAGACGGTTTCCTGGATCACATTGCCCGTGCCGTCGTATTCGCCAAGGAGATGACCGGCCTCGCCATAGACGAAGATCGTGGTCGTCGTGCCTGATTTCCGCACGCGCTGCCCCAACCCATTAATGGCATACGTCGTCGTGCTGCTTCCGGCCGTAACCTGCACGAGTCGGCCCCGTGCATCATATGTGTACGTATTCGTCCCGTCCCCGGTCAGATTCCCGGCCGCATCATAGGTGTAGGTTTGGGGAGACGGGCCGGTTCGGCTTTGGAGCCGGTTGCCGGCGCCGGAAAGGGAATAGCTCGACGTGCCACTGGTAAATTTTCAATCGAAGGACATCGTCAGCAGTTTCGGAATAAACAGGCAAACTTGCGCTGTTTGCTGAATGAGGCAATTTCCAAAGGTTGCCTTGGATATGAAGTTGATGCTTGGACGTGGGCAACGATTGAAGCCCCATATCCCCTGTAAAAGAGAGAGAAAGGGGATTGTTATGAAAGCATGGTTCACAGGTGCCCTTTTCGGTAATGCAAGTATTTTTCTGTAATTTCTTTTGAGCGGGTCACGGTGCGCTATTTGTCAAGTAAACTCTCACAGTTTCCCATTCGTCGCTTATTTCCA
>JADFXY010000607.1:0-2056 GCA_015233355.1 Deltaproteobacteria bacterium
TTGCTTGGCTCCATACAACTGCTTGGAGGTAGAGTTCTTACCGAAGATAACACACTTGGTAAGCTCACCTTCGGAGGCCATAAGAAGGGAACGTATAGCAGCATGTTTAAGCCATGTATCCCGCATAGCAGAATATGGGCCTTGGTCAATCCGAATCTCTACAAAGACTTTAAGAGTGCAGATTTCATTACGAATTACATCAGCTACCAAGGGAAAATGGGTATCCCCGTATTCTAAGGTAGCTCCTTCCGTGATAGACTTTACCTGATTAACTGAAGTGCAGGAAGCACAGGCAATACATTTACCTTTATCTCCCCAATTCTCTTTATGACAGTAGGTATTATAGATATTTGCGGCATTAGTAAGATATTGACGAGCATTCTGCCCTAGGTGTTGATTCATATGAAAGCGAACATGCTGTGCAGGAAACACATACAAAGGATCTTTGTCCGCAATCAAATCCTGAATGGTGATACCATTAGTTAATTGAGTGAAGATTACACGAGACTCAACAGCCGAGAGCTTATTAGACATAGTTGGATTAAAGACTTTAATCTCATTACCGTTAGGATATTTGTATACTAATTCGTGAGAATCCCGATATACGATTGCAAGCTTGCATCCAATCAACTCTTCCCAACGATTTGAACCCATATACTGAGTAAGAAATTCAGGGGGAACCTTTCCTTCATATTCAGCAAGATGCTCCATCAATTCCATGGGGGTGTATTCTGGATACGCTTGGTTCTCTTCAAGTAAGAAATAAAGATGAGGCAAAGCAAATTTATCTTTTACATCCGCTTGGTAGTAGTTACCCCGTACGAAAACCTTTTCAGCTGCAAGCAAGGAATCGTACTTCTTTTTAGAAACCAACTTCTCATTCTTATAGAAGATATATGTAGGAACCTTATATGGAACCAAACCATTCAAGGAAGCATAGAGAAAGAAAGGGGTGGAGCGACGGTCTGCAAACTCTATCATCTGGGCGATATCAAAAACATCCAGATTAATAGAGGTACGCATCGTCCAACCATAAACAGCAATGAGTTGTTTGATACGGTAGATCAAACCATCATCTGATTTGAGACCCCTGGAAACCCGAGAACCTTGATATTGAATAGGGGTATTATTCGTGGATAAAAGAGGGGTGAAGGAAAATCTAAACTGTTGTTGAGGACGATTGTGCTTACGACACAACTCCTCTAAACAAAGGAGAAATGTTTCAAATTCTTGAAGATCCTCATCTGTCTCATATCCCGTATAGATATAATACAGCTTGACCATTGTGAATCCCTTGCTGATGATAGCATCCATCCCCCTAAGGAGATCTTCATCTAGCAAGGACTTTTGAAAGAAATTACGAAGACGTTTAGAGATACCTTCAATAGCAACAGTAATAGAGGAAGATCCATATTCCTGGAGAAGTCTAATAAGACCGGGATCTCGGGCAATCGCATCTACCCTACAGCTAGAAATCGAAATTGATTTAGACCATTGGAGAAATCTGGAGTAAATTGAGTAAACTTGCTTATGTTGGTTCCAGTTGTAGCTATTAAAAGTTAATAAATTCAAACACATAAAACGCTTTAAGGGGTGATCCATTTCAATATTGCCAACTTCTTTATCCCCTATAAATGTCTTGGATTTCAAATAAATCAATTCAAAAGAAATCCCAGCTTTTTCTTGAGGAACCCATTCCTGAAAATTAAGGGGTTTATTGTAGGGGGAAAGGTGCCACCCCTTATCAAGAATATAAGAATCATAGGCCTTAGCAGCTTCTAGCTCTTCGTCATAATAACCAATCAAAATTCTCTTCTTAGTATCAGGGTCAGAAATACGAACCTGCCATTTAGATCTAGAAGCAGCCCAATTCAAATTAATATAGTTAGAATTCTTTCCTTTAGATTCTTTAAGAACTTTATCCCTGTGGTTAAGATTATAAGAACGGGAACACCATTCTATATTAAGGAAATCATTATTAGATTGTTCCCCATCTATATGGTTAATCTCAGTAAACTGATGGGGATTAGGTACAAAGAGTTTTGCTACAATTCTA
>JADFXY010000608.1:0-955 GCA_015233355.1 Deltaproteobacteria bacterium
CTGAATAAATCCAAGAACTAAAAACACATCTCCCGCCGGATGCATCACTAGCTGAGACCCACTTACTGGGCCAATAAATTCCGGCATTTCGGTACCCACATTGTCTGAACTATGATGTAACTGCTTATAGCTAAGGCTATGATTATGACCCCGGAGCACTCATAGTCAATCATTCAATCAAGGCCATCACAGTTCAGACAATGAGGCGGACCGTAGTTCAACATCCCTGACTTCCAAGAGTACCTTGTAACTGGTTTCTTGTGTAAACACCCACTGAAATAATTTGCTTTGCCTCCGATTTGTATGATAGGAAGTATATCAAGGATGTGCCTGACCTATGGTTATCGGGATGAAAACCCCAACGATGCCTCGTTCTTTACTTTTTGGTTTTTACTTTTCACTCCAGGAGGATTGGTGATGAAAATACGTCGGATAAACGGTTTGGCGCTGCTGGCCGGTCTGGTGACGGGTTTGTGGTTGGTTATGGCTGGCGCTGTTTTTGCTGCCGCCCCGGTGGTGACTAATATCAAGGTATCCCAACGGTCCGGGACGAAGCTGGTGGACATTTATTATGATGTATCCGCTGCGGGGCCGGTGACCATTTCAGCTCAGGTGTCCAACGACGGCGGTGCGACCTACGCGGTTACGGCCAAGAGCTTCACCGGAGATTATGGGACCGGTGTGAGTCCAGGGCAGAGCAAGCACATTGTCTGGGATGCCGGGACCGATACGCCCAATCAAAAGTCCGGCAACATGAGGATAAAGATTGTGGCTGATGATAATATCAACCCCACTCCGACACCAACTCCCCCGAGCGGCAACATGGTCTTCATACCGGCTGGTGAGTTCAGTATGGGTGATCCGTACAACGAAGGCTATGGTGATGAACTTCCGGTGCATAAGGTTACCGTCAGCGCCTTTTATATGGAGAAGTACCTGGTTACCGGGGCGCCGG
>JADFXY010000608.1:1117-1639 GCA_015233355.1 Deltaproteobacteria bacterium
ATACGGACACAGCCCAGACGGCGGTTTATCGTACGGGACAAACGGATGTGACAAGCGGGATGGTCAAGTGGGCTTCCAACGGGTACCGGCTGCCCACCGAGGCGGAGTGGGAGAAGGCAGCCAGAGGCGGTCTAGCCGGGCAGCATTATCCCTGGCCCAGCCAGGGCGGGACATACAGTGCCAATATAGACTGTAGTAAGGCAAACTATATTGACTGTAACAAAGTGGGAACCACTCCGGTGGGGACTTACAGCGCCAATGGGTATGGTCTTTACGATATGGCCGGGAATGTCTGGGAGTGGGTCTGGGACTTTTATGACAGCGGTTGGTATGGGAAGGCTGGGGCGACTGGTGTAGATACCCGTGGTCCTGATTCCGGCTCGTACCGGGTTTTTCGGGGGGGCAGTTGGAGCGACGTTGCCTACGGCCTGCTGTGCTCCGTCCGCTTCCGCAACATCGTACCGACCTACACGGACAGTAGCGTGGGCTTCCGGGCGGCGTGCGGTCAGATTAGCGTTACCG
>JADFXY010000608.1:1649-2201 GCA_015233355.1 Deltaproteobacteria bacterium
CCATCGGGAACTTCTGCTGACCGATCCACCACCGGGTTCGGAGTATCCGACATATTCAGCGTGGACACTACCGATACCACTACAACCACGACCAGCACCACTACCACCTCCACCACGACTTCAACCACAACCACTACCTCCGCTACAACCACCACCTTACCGGGCCAGGCTAAACAAAAAGCCATTATTGTAGCCGGAGGGCCAATGACCGACTCCATGTGGCCCACGTTTGAGAATAACGCCAACAAAGCCTACAAGACGTTGATCGTCCAAGGTGTTACAAACAATAATATCTGGTATCTAAGTGCCAACAAAACCGGGGATCACGTAGATGATATCGCCACCTCCGGACATGTTGCCGACGCTCTGAGCGGTTTCGCCGCCAAGGGGGCCAAACGGGGAGACGGGCTTATCCTTTACCTTATCGGTCATGGTAACGAGGCCAAGATCAAATTGAGTGACACGGATTTCCTGACCGCGGCTGCCTTAAAGGCTTCTTTGGATGATCTTCAAAACACGACCCATTGCTGGGTGATTGTCGTGATTGAGTCT
>JADFXY010000609.1:0-2196 GCA_015233355.1 Deltaproteobacteria bacterium
GAATGTCCTTCTTCAGGTTCTCCTGGCCAGTGGCCAATTTCTCCTTTTCCACCAGATAGTCCTGGCTCCGATCCAGGATCGCGCTCAAAGATAGATCACCAGACTGTAGTCCCTCCCCCAACTCGGCCAGACAGGTTATTAAAGACTTAGCCTGCTCTTGGATCTGATTGTCTATGTCCTCTGCCTCCAGGCGGTACTCTCTGATCCTTTTGGAGCGTTCCACCAGTTTCTCCCGCTGCTTCAGCCAGGCCATCATTTCTTTTGGCAGCCCAGGTTTAACACCGACTGCCTGCCAAATCTCGGCCCAGTTATTCTCTTGAGCGGCCCGGTCTTGATCCGCTTTTTGTGTCGACTGGTCCAGCTCCTGTAACTTTTCCCGGCATTGGTCAATCGTGGCCAGAAGTTGGGCCAACTGTTCCACTCGCTGGGCCTCACGCCGAAGCCGGTCGGCCATGATGTCCGCCCCGGCGACGCTCTTTTCATATAATTCCTGGAGAGGCGCGACGGGATCGAGGGCTTGAGCCTCTTCGGTGACATCCTCATGGTTTAGCCAGGCCCGGCGGACCAAAGACCATCCCTTGTCCCTCCTTTCTCTGATCAAGGCCAGTTCCTGCTCGGTTGGAACTTCGCCGGCTAGATGGAGGGCCTTTACCTGCCGGCCTGCTTTCTCCGCTTCTTCTCTCTTTTCCCTGATCTTTTCATTCAGATTCTTTAGCTGGTTCGTTTGTTCTTCAAATCGAGATCTGAACCGCTCGACAGTTTCCGGTGACGGCACAGGTAGAGACTCCAGTTCTGCCAGGGTGGCCGGCCTCATGGGTAAGGCTTGAAATTCCACCAGACCGTGTTGCTCCTCATTTCCAAGTTTGGTTCGAATACTTCTCCTCTTTTCCTCCAAATCGCCTTGCTTCTGGGCCAGACGGATGGCCGTTCTTAGCCTGCTCAAATTCTTGGGCGCCTCCAGTCCGGCTAACCGGGCCCCGGCCTCATCCAGGTTAGCCTCCAGTTCTTCCAGCGCCTGAATCGCGTTCCTCTGCTCATCCTGGACGGCCCGGCACCTGGTCCCCAGTTCCAGAATGTTTAGCCGCTGGGTCTCGGTCAAACGCAGTTGAAAGGCTTCATCTATGGTCAAGTCAGGCCGCAACTCCATAAGACTCCGGGCTTGATCCGCTCGGAGTCTTTTCCAGGCACCTTCCAGGCCGGGCAGATCCAGGAGGGCTTTAGAATTACTTCCCAGTCGTTTATAAATTTCCGTGACCCGGCTCCCCTGGATAATCAGGTTTTCTGGGATGGCCAATTTTTTGAGATGGGTCTCTATCTTCTCTAATTCGTGCCCGGCCGATACCAGGTCGGCCCTGGCGCTCTCCATCTGATTTACCAGTTTAGATCGTTCCGTGGGATGCGACACAGATAAGAGGGGGACACTTTCCAAATCTTCCAGGCGAGTTAGAAGCTCCTGTCTTTCGCTTGTGACCGGAAGAGCTTCCAACAGGCGAGTCATTCTTTTTTCCTCAATTTGCAACTTGCCTAGATCGGCTCGGACTTTATGGCTTAATCCTTTGGCTTCCTTAAGCGAATTCTCATGCGTGTCCCAATCTCGGCTGGATAGTGAAAGGGCATTTATCTTCTTTTTGAGTTCCGCAAATTCACTGATCAGGGAATTTATCTGTCTCTTTCTTCCTCCCGGCATAAATATTGTTTCAGCTTCCTGCTGGAGTTCTTGCATGACATTTCGCAGGTTGGATATTCCCATGCTGGCGGCAAAGATACTTTCACCCAACGCCCCACCTCCGGCCAACAGCAATTTTCCTCCGTCTATTAAGTTCTGGTGGCTCAAACCGAACATGGTCGTATAAATTTCTCTCGTCACCCCACCCAGACACGCGCTCAACTCCGCCTCCGGTAACGGTCTTTCAGCAGAGTCGAGGAGGGTGTTTTTTGTTCCTTTCCGGCGGATGAATTTCAACTTCGTACCATCCGTTCTTTGGATGGTTGCCCCAATCCTTAATCTAGTATTATCGTGGATAAAGTTGTCGGACGTTTGACCTGGGACCCCGAAGAACAGGGATTCAATCGCCCGTAAGGCGGCACTCTTTCCGGCCTCATTGGGGCCATAGATAATGTGCAGACCCTCCTTCCCCTCCGATAGGTCAATCCAGACGCCGGTGAACGGCCCATAAGCCGGCAAACTAAGTTCAA
>JADFXY010000060.1:0-14951 GCA_015233355.1 Deltaproteobacteria bacterium
GCCATAGTTTCCCAGCAGGCCGGTTATCTTGGATTCAAGCAGATTAAATTTATCATAGTCAGGCACAGTCTTCTCCTTGCACGCGGATCAATCAGGGACCTAACACCCAGAGCGAGAAATCATGATGACCTACTATCTATGAAGCATAGCCACTCACCGGCCGACCGACTACCCCAGTTCTCTCGCCCCCGTCCCGTGCTTCGGACACACATCCGTAACACGGCCGGGGATCCCGACCCGCCCCGTATCCGCACCGATTATCCACCTCGCCGTTTTGACAAGCCTAATACAAAATCACAGGAGTAGCCGATGAGCCTTCGGGGAAGAGTGACCATGTCTTTTCGGTGACCACAAGATATAGTATAGATATTGTATTGACGCACAAGAAAAACTTCTCTATACTCATCCCAATACATAGCGCACATCGCGGAGACAAACTTCGGCCGTACGGGAACGGAATAACGCCTGACTCAACGTCCCGGCCGGTCCCGGAGGATTTTTCCGCCATAAGAACCACCGCTTTTCCCGGAGATCGGAATTGGTGAGAATTAAGATATCATGGTTGATAATTAACCCGTTTCCAGGGGGTAATCATGAACATGATGAACTTGACCACGGCCCAAAAAAAGCAGCTTACCTCATTTGTAGGCGTTTTCTACGACAAAGAAAAGGATAAATGGATCGCCCGGTGTTACTTTAAAAAGAGAGATTTTTTGCTGGGCGCGTATCAGTCGGAACGAAAGGCGGCTATTTGCCGCGAACTGGCCATCATCACCTTAAATTCAACCTCCATCAGAAACTTCCCGGCTCTGACCAAAAAGGACATCCAAACGAAGTTGTCCTACGAATCCTGGGCCAAGATCGCCGAGAGAATCCTGTCCATCCAGAAGTCGAAAAAGAGGTCTCAAAACTAACTCGTGGGAAAAATAACCGTCGTCTTTTCCTTAAACAAGATCAGAGACGATATTAATCAAAAATCACCACACCGCGCCGGCGCACCTGGCCGGTTTATTGGCTCCGGCAATCCAACATGACGTAATGTCAGCATCTTAATTGTCTACCTGGCCACGGCCATCCTCCTATAATATTTCTCACCTGGTTCCAGCAACTCACCGGGCGGGGATCCTTCCCGAATGTCCTGCATTATTCCTAATATACTGAAATAATTATCATCAAGTGCCATCATCAGTTAAAAAAGCTTGACGAATAGACCGTTAAGGCATATACGTCACCAATTTGTCTATACCGGCAAATTCAGCAGGCGGAATACTGATGCTTGCATCATTTCATCTTTGTGGTATAAGTAAGTGTGAGTATGCTACTGTCGGCGAAACGCCTTGATGTCCCTGATTGATCCGCGTGCAAGGAGAAGACTGTGCCTGACTATGATAAATTTAATCTGCTTGAATCCAAGATAACCGGCCTGCTGGGAAACTATGGCGAATTGCAGCTTGCTAACCAACAACTCCAGACCAAATTGAGTGAACAAGACCAAAAAATCATGGAGATGAATCAGGAGTTGACCCGACTGCGAGAAGAAAACGCCGCCGTGGACCGGAAAGTACAGTCCATGTTGGAGATGTTGGATAGCCTAAACATGCCGTAAAACTCGTTACACGTTACAGGTTACACGTTATGTGTTATTCGTTGCTGGTTCGAGTTGGGCGAGCGAGGCCACGCGAGGTTGGGCGGCCAGGGGTTCATATTCAGGTTTCACATTAACAACGCGACCGAGCCGCTTGAAGCAAAGTCAATTGGTTCACAAACCCAACTTAGAGACAAGTAAATAATAACAAGCAACGAGCAACCTGCAACGTGTAACGAGCAACAAGCAACGAGCAACCTGCAACGTGTAACAAGTAACCAGCAACGAGCAACAAGCAACAAGCAACAAGCAACCATCTGATGTGAGGTATGCGATGATTTGTCCAAATTGTGAGGCTGACATCAAGGGGGTTGACTGTCCCTGGTGTGGTCAGGAGTCACCACAAGACAGCGTCTATTGCTGTAAGTGCGGCCGGGGGTTAGGCGTCGAAGAGGAATCCGGCGCGATCGAAAACGACATTGATTGCCCTTCTTGTGGTCAACAGACCCCGCTGCATAGCTCTTTTTGCTGCGCCTGCGGCCGGAACCTGCGGTCGGACCAAACTGAAGACGACCCGGAGCCGGCCGATGAAACCGGAGAAGCGACTGATTTTTCCAACCGGGTCCTGTGCAGTGACGGTAATTGCATCGGGATTATCGGACCGGATGGTAAGTGCTCTGAATGCGGGCGGCCTGCCGGAACAGCCGACTGACCCAGGCCGCGGAGAGAAGCACCTCTAGGGCCGCCTTCGGAACGATTAGCCAGGCTGAGGCCAAAATGAGTTATGCCGCAAATGAATTGAGGGACATGGCCCGATACATATTCGATGCTGCGGTGAGGGCGGCCGACCCTTACCTGGCGGTAACGGCTGCTTTGTCCCGAAACGGGGAAGAATTGACCTTGTCGCGGCCCGGTATGGTGGATATTAGTTTTAGCTTAAGCGAGTTTGAACGGATAGTTATTGTCGGCGCCGGGAAGGCCGCCGCGCCCATGGCCAGGGCGGTGGAAGACACGCTGGGTGACCGCATCTCCGAGGGGCTTATTTGCGTCAAGTATGGTCATACGGAACCGTTATGCCGGACTCGGGTCTATGAAGCCGGGCATCCGATTCCCGACCAAAACGGGGTTGCCGCCGCAAAACATATTTTAGAATTGGTCGGTTCCCTGACAGCGCAGGATCTGCTGATTTCGCTTATTTCCGGAGGCGGGTCAGCCCTGATGCCGGCCCCCGTCGAGGGGGTCACTCTGGCCGAACTGGGCGAGGTGACAAATCTGTTGTTATCATCGGGCGCGGCCATCCCCGAAATCAATTCCGTGCGGAAGCACCTCTCAAAAATTTCAGGCGGCAAACTGGCCGTTAAAGCCTTTCCGGCGGTGGTCATCAGTCTGATCTTGTCGGACGTCATCGGGGATCATCTGGATGTCATCGCGTCCGGACCGTTCATGCCCGACGTCACAACCTTTCAAGATGCGTATCAGGTGCTGGACAAGTATGGTCTGGTTGAGCGGATGCCGCCGTCTGTACGAGATTACCTGATGCAAGGCTCAGCCGGCAAGGTCCCGGAGACACCTAAACTGGGGCACCGGGCCTTTGGCCGGATCTATAATCAGATTGTGGCCGGCAACCTGGCTTCCCTACTCGCGGCCAGGCACGCTGCGGCTGACCTGGGCCTGTCAGTCTTGATCTTGTCTTCCCTCATCGAAGGAGAAGCCCGGGCGACCGCCAATATCTTAGCGGCCATGGCCAAAGAGGTCCTGAAGTCCGAGAACCCGGTCCCGCCGCCGGTGTGTCTGATTATGGGCGGTGAGACGACGGTCACCCTAAAAGGAACCGGTCTGGGCGGGCGATGTCAGGAGTTCGCCCTGGCGGCCGCGCTGGCCCTGGCCGAAGATAAATTCCCTGGTCAGATTGTGATGTTAGCCGGGGGGACTGATGGGACGGATGGTCCCACCGACGCTGCCGGGGCCATAGTTGATCATCTCACCGTTAAGGCAGCCCGAGTAATGGGCCTGGTTCCCCAAGATTACTTGGAACGTAACGATTCTTACCATTTCTTTGAAAGGACGGGCGAGTTGCTCAAGACTGGTCCGACCAAGACTAATGTCATGGACATCTACCTGGCTCTGATTGCGGCGCCGGACTATGATGAGGCCATTGGGCGCGGTCTTTCCGCGTCGGGGGAAATCTAAAGTATGTATCAATTAAAGACAGTCACTCATTTCGCCGCGGCCCACCAGTTGCGGGGGTTCAAGGGGAAATGCGAGTCCCTCCACGGGCATAACTGGAAGGTAGAAGTCTATCTTGAGGGAAATACACTCAACGACATCGGCTTGCTGATGGATTTTGGAGAAGTCAAACAGGCCACCTACCAGCTTCTGGACGGGGTGGACCACACCAACTTGAACGATCTGGACCAATTCAAGGTTATCAACCCATCTTCCGAAAACATTGCCCATTATTTGTTTGATCAGCTCTCGGTGCGGCTCAATAATGACATGATCAAAGTGGCCAGGGTCTGCGTCTGGGAATCGGAAAACTCCTGCGCCTGCTACCTGGAAGAGTAAGTACGAGTTGCGGGTTACGGGTCAATGCCAATGACTGAAGGGGCAGGGCAATCGGATCTGATTTTAATAGATGGTCAATTCCGATGAAGCCCCAACGGGGCGCACTAGGTTAGCCCAGGGCATCGCCCCAATGCTGTTGAATTAAGGGTGCGACGTTAAGATTTCTCGCTTCGCTCGAAATGACAGGGAAGTGGATCACCTGAAATGACGACGTAAATTTGTCATTCTGAACGAATGTGAGGAATCTTATCACATCCGAAGATGGTTAAGCCGCAGCTTAATTCAACAGCATTGAGGCATCGTCCTGGGTAGGGGCAGCGACTATACAAAATACCATGTAATAGTCACATAAAACCGCCGGTAATTCCGTACTTCAACCGTAGCCGGATATCCCATCCAAAGGAAATGACTTTGGGGGTTGGACGACCTCCTGACCATTCTGCTGACACGTAACTATCCGTATTTACCAGGGCGTTGCCGCTGGGCTAACCTAGTGCGCCCCGTTGGGGCTTCATCGGAATGGGCCATTTTTAAGAAGTTGCATGACCGTCCAGCCTTAAGAAAATGACATTGACCCGTAACCCGTAACACGCAACTCGGAACACGTATCACACAAACATCAACCGAAAGGCAAAAGAATGGCTGAACAAAAATCACTCCAGGTGGCGCAACTAGGCGCCGGTTACTGGGGCCCGAATCTGATTCGAAATTTTTACCAGATAAAAGCCATCAATCAGTTCTTCGTCTGCGACTTAGAACAAGCTAATTTAGACAAGATAAAAGCTAATTATCCGAAGATAAGCACCACCACGGACATAGATGCCATTCTTAAAAATCCGGACATCGACGCCGTAATTGTAGCCATCCCGGCGTTCTTGCATTACGAATACGCCAAGAGAGCCCTCCTGGCCGGCAAGCATGTGTTCGTGGAAAAACCTCTGTCCACCACAGTGGCTGAATCCCAAGAATTGATCGACTTAGCCGAAAAAAATAAAAAAGTTCTCATGGTCGGTCATACCTTCTTGTACAACGGCGCGGTCAAAAAAATTAAGGAATACATCGATAACGGCGAACTGGGCGAGGTTTATTACATCTTGTCTCAGCGGCTGAATCTGGGCCGGGTCCGGCAAGACGTCAACGCTCTGTGGAACCTGGCTCCCCACGATATCTCCATCATCCTCTATTGGTTGGGAGAGAAGCCCTCGAACATCTCTACCAAGGGACTTATTTTTCTACAGAAAGAAATTGAAGATGTGGTTTTTGTGGACCTGGATTTTCCGTCCGGCCGGTCCGCCCATATCCATGTGAGCTGGCTGGATCCGAGCAAAACCAGGAAAATGGTGGTGGTGGGCAGCAAAAAGATGATCGTTTACGACGATGTCTCCAATGACGCCAAGATCGTCATCTACGATAAGGGAATCGACCGGAAAAACATCATCCGGAACTTGCCGGCCATTGAAAGTTACGGCCACTTTCAGTTAATGAACCGGGAAGGCGATATCCTCATCCCCAAAATCGACTTCAAAGAACCGCTTAAGGTGGAATGCCAGCACTTCGTTGATTGCATTATTAACCAGACCGCTCCTCTAACCGACGGACGCAATGGTCTAGACGTGGTGGAAGTTTTGGAAAAAGCGCAACTGATGTTGAACAGCCAGAGAAAGAAATAAGGTGAGCCCCATGATCGCGGCCACGGCCATCATCCATCCCAATGTCAAGTTGGGAACCGATGTCGTCATCGAAGATTTTTGCATTATCGGCTGCCCTCCCATGGGGGTCGCCGGCGGCGAACTGGAAACCATAATTGGAGATAAATCCGTTATCCGGTCGCATACCGTAATTTACGCCGGAAACAAGATCGGCCACCGGTTCAGTACGGGCCATAAGGCTAATATCCGGGAACTTAACGTCATTGGTGATAATGTCAGCATCGGCACTTTGTCGGTGGTGGAGCATCACGTCAGCATCGGCACCGGAGCAAGGATCCACACCCAAGTATTTATCCCTGAATACACCGTGTTGGAAGACGAATCCTGGTTAGGCCCCAACGTCGTCGTCACCAACGCCCGTTATCCCCGGTCACCCAACGTCAAGGCCGAGTTAAAAGGGGCGCTGATAAAAAAGAACGCCATCGTCGGAGCCAATGTGACCCTGCTGCCGGGAGTAACCATTGGAGAGCGGGCCTTGGTCGGAGCCGGGAGCGTGGTGGTGGGCGACGTGGAGGATTACGCCGTTTATGTCGGCAATCCGGCCAAATTTATCAAATCCATTCGCGACTTACCTTACGGCCTGTAACATACCAGTTAAATTTTGATTATTTGGAGAAACCTTATGCGTGTCCCATTTGTCGATCTTAAAGCCCAGTATCAAACAATTTCCGGCCCCATCCAAGACGCCATAGCCAAGGTCATCGGCGACACCGCCTTTATCCGCGGCAAGTATGTAGAAGAATTTGAGGCTAACTTTGCCAAGTTCTGCGGCGCGAAATTCTGCCTCGGCGTCGGAAACGGCACGGACGCGCTATTTATTGCCTTGCGAGCCTTGGGGATCGGACAGGGCGACGAAGTGATCGTTCCAGCCAATTCCTTTATCGCCACTTCCGAGGCGGTGACTATGGCCGGGGCCCGGGTTGTCTTCGCCGAAGTTGATCCGATCACCTATAATATTGATCCGGCCCAAATTGCGGCCAAGATCACACCCCGGACTAAAGCTATCATCCCTGTTCACCTTTACGGCCAACCGGCTGACCTGCCGACCATCTGCGATCTGGCCGCCAAACACGGCCTGAAGGTCGTCCAAGATTGCGCTCAGGCCCACGGGGCAGCCATCCAGGGTAAGCCCTTGGCGGCTTATGGCGACATGTTGGCCTTCAGCTTTTATCCGGGTAAAAACCTGGGCGCCTATGGCGACGCCGGGGCGGTGCTGACCAATGATGCGGGGTTGGCCGACCGGGCCAAAATGTTTGCCAATCATGGCCGGATCTCCAAGTATGACCACGAGTTTGAGGCGGTCAACTCTCGGATGGACGGCATCCAGGGGGCGATTCTGAACGTCAAGCTGGCTCATCTGGACGAATGGACCGAGGGCCGCCGAAGAAATGCCGCCGTCTACGATGAGCTTCTCCATCCCGTGCCTGGAATCACCACACCGGGGATTGTCTCGGGCAACCGGCATGTCTATCATCTCTATGTCATCCGGAGCGGACGCCGGGACGCTTTAGCCGCTTATCTGAAGGAAAATGGAATCGAAACGGGTGTCCATTATCCCATTGCTCTGCCCAATCTGATGGCCTATAAATATCTCGGCCATTCTCCGGCAGATTTTCCCATCTCCAGCCGCTACCAGAGCGAGATATTGTCTCTGCCCATGTATGCCGAGCTGACCCGGGAAATGGCCGAAACCGTCGTCCGTCACATCAAGGATTTTTGTTCTAAATAGTCATTCCGGCCTCACCAGGCCGCGGAGGGGCGCAGATGGCCTGGTTGCTGTCTGCGTCGCCCCTTGAGGGCAAATTTGATGCCTGAAACAGGTAGAATAAACGCGAGAGAACTGCTGACCAGGCACTACCTGATATTTCTGGGCCTGGGGACGTATCTGGCCATTTTTTTGCTTTGCCGCGTCAGAACAAACCAAGATATCCTTTATTTCCAGCCCATCTCCCGGGATGCTTTTGATGTCCTCGACGCCGTCTGGAAAAATCTTTCCCTACCTTTTGAAGCCAAGTACTATCATAGTTACGGACCCTTTTCCTACCTGCTGACGGAAGGTGCGGTCCGGCTGTGGTCTTTAGGCGCGGCTCCAACCTATGTGGCGACCTGGAAGACATATCAATTTCTTTGTTTCCTGAGCGGAATGGTCTGCCTCAGCGTATTGTACGGAATACTCCGCCGCTATATCGCCTCCACCGCCCTGATCGCCTTGGGTTTGGCGGCCCTGTTGGTCAATGAGACTTTTCTCCGATATAGCCTGGAATTGCATCCTGATGTGATCATGCTGGCTTTGTGCATGGTCGGGTTTTACGTCTCGGTGAAATTTTTCGAGGAGTACTGGAAAGATAACCGGATCAATTACCGGCTGCTCAGCGCCGCCTTATTTTGTTTTGCTCTGGGCTACTTTACCAAACGGACGCCGCTGATTTTCATTGCCGCCGACCTGGGCTTGTTCTTTTGTGTCGTCATCTATAAAAGAAGGTTCAGCGATTTACTGGATCGGCGGCTCTGGCTCCCGATCTTGGGCCTGATCGCCTTCATCGGATTGGCCACTTATCTGGTCAATGATTATAATAAGGAATACTCCTTTTTAACCTATCTTAACAAACATAAATTGGGAGTGGTGGTTAAGGCGGAAGACCAGATGTCGCTGCCGTTTTATTATTTCTTTAGAGATACGTTCAGCCCGACCCATCTACCATTTTTCATCACTCTTTTCTTCTACCCGGCATTTTTTGCCGTTAGGCGCGGCCTTGATGACAACAGCCGGGTTATTCTATACTTCTGGGCGCTGTTCATCGTCTTCGTCGGCAGCTTATTTAAAATCGGCTGGTATGGTGTCCATCACATTCGATACGCCTTCCTGACCGTCCCGATAATGATTGTGCCTAGTTTGCTGGCCATGGAGTCCTTCCGAAAGCGGTTGTCGAATCGGGCGGTCTGGATAGGGATTTTGGTCCTGTGCCTCGGGTGTCTGGTTTATCAGGTGAACACTCAAAAAATCACCTATGCCATGTACTTGTATCCCAAAGGTCATCCGGTGAACAGCGCCACCGACTATCTCAAGAATATTCTGGACAAAAATCCGAAGGCCAAATTAGTGGTCGGGAAAGACGAATATGTCCTTTTGTTCGACCACCCTAACCTGCAATCATTCTTTATCAGCAAAGACAAATGCGACTTCGACAAAGACCCGCTGGGCAAACCGGATCTGATCTTCATCAATATGGAGGTCCGGGATTATCGGGATAAGGTCAATCAAATCAAGGACATTTGGGCGCCGCTAAATTGTCTCCGGGCGGCCGGCTCCGGCTATCAGATGATTAAGAAGTTTCAATACAACAAAGACCTTCCGGGCATTGAGATCTATCTGAACAAAGACACGTCGACTCGGATAAGTATCCCATAGTAACTTGACTTATACTTGACATGGCCATCATTGAAGTTTCTGAGAGCTATTGTTGCTGGTTGCGTGTTACTGGTTTCTCACCGAAGACAACCTGCAACGAGTAACGAGCAACCAGCAACATGCAACGTGTAACCCGCATTGAGGTGCTACTTAATGTATCGAGGCAAAAAAATTTCGCTGGTCATCCCAGCCTACAATGAAGAAAAGCTGATTCGCCCCACCCTGGAAAACCTCCCGGAATTGCTTGATCAAGTCTATGTGGTGGACGATTGCAGCCCAGACAACCAGAATGCAGTCGTCGAAGCCTGTTCCAAGAAGGATCCCAGGGTCACTTTGCTGAAACATGAGGTCAACCAGGGCCCGGGCGGGGCCATTATCACCGGCTACTTGCAGTCAAGCCTGGACGGCCATGACATCACCGTAGTCGTCGGCGGTGATAATCAGATGGACCTGAGCGAGGTTACCAATTTTCTAGACCCGATCATCGACGGCCGGGCGGATTACACCAAAGGGAACCGGTTCCTCCTGAGCAAGTTGGAAGATACCCTGGATAAGATGCCCAAGACGCGGCTCATCGGGAACTGGATCATCACCGGGTTGACTAAGGTTGCCTCCGGCTATTACAGCAGCATGGACGTCGTTGACGGATACACGGCCATCAGTAAGGAAGCCATCGACACCATCAACTGGAAGAAAGCCTGGAAACGATACGGCTACCCCATGGACTTTCTGATCAGGATGAATGCCTATGGTTTCCGCTGCCTGGATATCCCTCGAACGGCCATCTACTTACCTGGAGAACGGCAGTCGCAGATCAAAGGATTTAATTACGCCCTCCGGGTCTCGCCCATGCTGTTCCGGAATTTCATGTGGCGGCTGCAATTCAAGTACCTCTACCGGAGCTTCCATCCCCTAGTCTTGTTTTACACCATCGGCTTCATTTTAACCCCCGTGGGGGCCATGGGCCTGGCCTATTTGGCCTATGATAAGTTCTTTCAGGCCGGACGCATTGTCACGGGTCCGATCACGATTTTGATCGCCCTGGTCTTCCTCATGGGGATGCAGTTCTTTCTGTTCGCCATGTTGTTCGACATGCAGGAAAACAAAAATGAATACCGGGAAGAAGGGCGGAATAGAGGAATCTGAAATGGACAAACTTAACATTCTGGTGGAGATGGGTCATCCGGCCCATGTCCACTTTTTTAAGAACCCGATCAAGATTTGGGAGAGTCTGGGCCATCAGGTGATCATCGTCACCCGAGACAAAGAAATCACCCACACCTTGTTGGACGAACTCGGTCTCAAGTATACGCCTTTGTCAAAACAAAAAACCGGCATGTTGATGATGGCCGGCGAGCTGATGGTCAGGTGGGCCAAGATGATCTATTGCATCAAAGCCAATAACATCGACGTGGCCATATCCATCAGCGGCATCTCCACTTCTTTTCCGGCCTGGGTCTGCGGCATCAAGGCCATCACCTGTACCGATACCGAGGATGCGGTCTTGTCCAACAAGATTGCCTTTAAGTACTCCGACGTGGTGCTGACCCCGTCTACCTTCGTGAACAAATCGGAATTCCCCAATATTCAGTCCTATGAATCTTTCCACGAGCTGGCCTATCTTCATCCCAATTGGTATCATCCGGCCAGGGAGAACCTGGCCTTGTTCAATATCGAGGAAGGTGAGCGGTATATCTTCATGCGGCTGGTCCAGTGGAAGGCCCTGCATGACATCCATGAAAAGGGCATCAGTGAAGAGAATCTCCAAAAAATCATTGACATTCTGACCTCGCAGGGCTACCGGGTGGTGATCAGTTCAGAAAGAGACTTGGCCCCGGAATTCGATCGCTTTCTGTTGACCGGTCCCCGCAGCAAGGTCTTTGACTTGATGGCCTTTTCGCAAGGGTTTATCGGCGAAAGCCCGACCATGGCCGTGGAAACGGCGATTTTGGGAAAACCGGCCGTCCTGATTAATTCCAGGGTCAACGTCCTGGGGAATATGATCGAACTGGGCAATAAGTACGGGGTCCTGTTCAATTTCGTCAATTTTGAGGCCGCCGCGGAATTTATCCAGCATGACTTCCATTCCGAAGAGCTTCGGCGGCATGTGCAGGCCGGACAGCAGAGACTACTCGCCGACAAAATCGACATCTCTGATTATCTGGCCAAATTCACGATTGATTTTTGTCAAAAGAAGAGTGACTGATGTGCGGTATTTGCGGCTTTGCCGGCTTTTCCAGTGACGGTCTGTTGGATAGAATGTGCCGGTCCCTGGCCCATCGGGGTCCGGATGAAGAAGGGACCCTGATCGACCGGGAAAATGAAGTTTATCTGGGCCACACCAGACTAAGCATTATTGATCTATCCTCCGGGACCCAGCCGATCTATAACGAGACCGGGACCATTGCCGTGGTGTTTAACGGCGAAATCTATAATTTCATGGACCTGCGCCTGGACCTGATCGACCGGGGACATCAGTTTAAGACGAATTCCGACACCGAGGTCCTGGTCCATCTCTATGAAGAATACGGCCTGGACATGCCCCGGCGGCTTAACGGAATTTTTTCCTTTGTCATCTATGACCAGGCCCAGGGGCGCTTGTTCGGCGTCCGGGATTACTTCGGGGTAAAGCCTTTTTTCTACTACCATCAAGATGGCCGGCTCCTCTTCGGCTCTGAGATGAAGGCTATTTTGTGCGATTCCGAGGTGCCGCGCCAGGTAAATTTCGAGGCGATGCACTATTCCCTGAATTTACGGTTCATCCCTGGTGAACTATCTTTACTGGACAACATTCACCGCTTACCCGCCGGCTGCTTCCTGCTTTATGATACCCGGGCCCGGACCTTAACGGTCAAGAAATACTGGAACGAGACCTATGAAGTAAATCACAGCATGACTGAAGATGAGGCGGTGGAGGGGATCAGGTTTTATCTACGGCAGGCGGTTAAGAGACAACTCATCAGTGATGTGCCGCTGGGCGCCTATCTCTCGGGGGGCCTGGATTCGAGTGCCGTGGTCGCGTACGCCTCGGAGTTCATCAATGGCGTCAATACGTTTTCCATGGGTTTTGACGAGCCTACCGACGAAGTGGATGATGCCAGACGGGTTTCCGACCATTTCCAGACTCGATTCCACCAGACTTTCCTCAAGATCAATCCGCTGGAATCGATCAAAGAAGTCCTGTGGCATGTGGAAGAGCCTAAAATCAATGTTCTCCAGGGCTACTTCCTGTCGAATTTCGCCCGGCGCCATGTCAAGGTGGCCCTGAGCGGCTTAGGCGGAGACGAATTATTTGCCGGTTACGTCAATAATCACTATTTGTCACCCTTTCAGTTTCTGCACACCATCATGCCCCGGAACCGGCTGTTTGAGTTCCTGTCATCCCTGACGTTCTATTGCGGCAACAAAATCGGCAACCTCAAGGTGGATGAATTCCGCCGCGGCTTGCAGATGGGCTTCTCTTACGGCCACAAAACTAAATTCTATTCAATCCTGAGGAACGTCTGGGATTACGACCCCGCATTCTACTCCAATGTATATGCGCCTGAACTGGTTGATCGGATGCTCAATTTTAAAACCGGCCGGCTCTTTGAAAAATATTTTGCCAACCGGTCGAAATCCATCGTCGCTCAGAGCCTTAAGGCCGAGTTCGAGACCAAGATGGTGGATGATTTCCTGCTGAATGAAGACCGGACATCCATGGCCAATGCCCTGGAAGTGCGCGTCCCCTTCCTGGACCGGGACCTGGTCGCCTTTGCCTTTTCCATCCCCTTACGGCTGAAGATGAAGCACAACACCCTTAAATACATTTACAAAAAAGCCATGACCGGGGTCTTGCCGGATTTCGTTTTGCACAAAAAGAAATGGGGCTTCGCCATCAATCCCTATTACCAGTTCCAAAAGGATTTAAAGCAGGTGGCCACTGACGTCCTGAATGAAAAAAAGCTAAAAGAGCAAGGCATTTTCAATTACAAGTACGTCGAAAAAATTATCAATCACAGCATCTCGCCCAGGTTGCGCTGGCACTATTATTACCTCTGGCAACTGGTCGGGTTCCAATACTGGTATGACCTGTTTATTGACGGCAAACACTGAGCGTGTGGAAAGCACAACCCGGAGGACTTAGCGTATCCCTGGGCCGCAAACAGAAAGCCAATGGTTCCCACATTGTCATTCCGAACGAATGTGAGGAATCTTAAGATTTCTCGCTTCGCGCCGAAATGACAAGAGGAGCAGCGAAGGTCATCAGAGTTTGGCTTTTGCGTGAAGCCGGGAAGACGTTAAAATATTGGATCGAATGACCATGGAAGATTGGAGCATGACATGAAGACCGTTGCCTCAAGTAACCTGTTGGTCTGCCCCGCTTGCCGCACTGATCTGACGGAAGGACAGGACGGGCTGGTTTGCCACCACTGCCGGCAAGAGTATCCCGTCAAGAACGGCATCCCCATTTTTTTTCCGCAGGGGTTGGCCGACTTAGACGACCACAAAGAAGCCGGTTACTGGAACAAAAAAGATAACACCACGGACAATTTGTATGAAAACATGACCGATGCCGCATTTAGATCTCTTATCCATAAATTCGGATTGCCGGACAATACTCGCGGCCTGGAATTGGGTTGCGGAGACGGCCCTTTTGCCAAAAGGCTGACCGGTCGGAACATGGACATTTACGGATTGGACATCTCCTTTCCGTTGCTAAATCTGACCGAAAACATGAAGCCGGTTCAAGGTTCCGCCCTGGACTTGCCCTTCCGGGATATGTTCTTCAACTGGATTATTTACGCCTTTGCCCTGCATCACATGATCGACCTGGAGAAGGCCCTTAAGGAATCTCTCCGGGTGCTGGATGTCGGGGGCAAGATTTGTATTGTTGAGCCGAATTACTACCATCCCATAAGATTCATCACCCGGCGTCCCGATACCATGCTCCGGCAAAGATTCTTCAGTTACCTGTCGCCGGAGGAAAGGTGGATCCCGATGCACCGGCTCAATAAAATACTCCGGGCCAATGGAGTGACAGTGACTGAATATGACTTTGTCACACCGGAGTTCAAATCCCGCACCCTGAGCGGCCGAATTCAAAAGACCCTGGGCCGGCTATTCAACTTCTTCCCGGCCGCGGCAGTGACCCAATCCTACTACCTGGTCATCGGCACCAAACACCGTTAGGAAGAGAGGCGCAGACTTGGAACAATCGGCTATCACGGAACTTGTGGCCGCCTTAACCGGATTTGCCAGAGCCAATGACTTTGCCGGCTACTGCAAACTCGACGGTCTAAACAGCCCGATCCTGCATGCCTTATCTCTTAACAACAGATGGTTGCGGCTGATCTTCAGCCAGGCGGTGATGCGATTTCCGATCAATCTCAGGCCCTGGCTGCTCACGGAAAAATCACGCAATCCCAAGGGGATATCCTTATTCGCCCGGGGATATTTGCTGCTCTATGAGGTCACCGGAAATGAAGAATACCGGCGTCTGGCCGAAGAATTGCTCGACTGGTTGACCCAACATCATTCCAACCAGGAGGGCAAGTATCACGGAGTTTGCTGGGGTTACAACTTTATCTGGCAATCGCCTTTCTTCCACGCCCCCAAGTATTCGCCCAACCTGACTGTCTCGGTTTTTCCAGGCGAATCCTTCCTGCTCGGATACAACCTGCTTAACCGGCCGGACTACCTG
>JADFXY010000610.1:0-396 GCA_015233355.1 Deltaproteobacteria bacterium
CAAATCATAGATCCAGGGATTAATTAGTATGATTCTCTTACCCGGCGGGGCCATGGTCAACTCTTTGCTGGTTTCTCTTTGCTGGTTACTTGTTACTGGTGTCTTCAACAAGTAACCAGAAACAATGGTCCTGGGGTAGTATTCTTTGAACGGGCATAATTGGCGTTCTTTTGCCTTGCTCCTTGCTGCTTCGCTGTGCAGACAATGCGTTGTATCTCACCCCGAGACCCCAGGATTACAGGAGGGTGGCCCAGACAACTGTTGTCTGGGTGCGAAGCCACAAGAAGTCAAGTTATTAATGGGTTCTGATTCATAAGGGACAAATATGACCGTTTGGGGTATATATGGTTTATGGCGGATGGCTGGCGGCTTTTAATTAGCGTCTTGCAGTTTGGC
>JADFXY010000610.1:424-2181 GCA_015233355.1 Deltaproteobacteria bacterium
AGGTGTTTAATTTCTTCGGCCCGATCTTTGGGTACTATTAGAGTCTGCTTCCCCGCCCTGACCACGATCAGGTTAGACACCCCGACCAATGCCACTTGCTCGGATTCGTCTTGGGCATAGACCAGATTTCCCCCGGCCTGGTGAGTGACCAGTTGTCCTCGGGCGGAGTTGCCCTCCCCGCACTGGTCAAGCAGCCCATCCAGAGCCGGCCAACCACCGACGTCACTCCAGTTAAATGAACAGGAAACGCAGGATACATGCCGGGCTTTTTCCATGACCCCGAAGTCGATGGAAATAGGTTTCAGGGCTTCAAAGGTGGCCCGGAGTCTTTCTTCCCAGGCGGGAGTACGGTAAGATGGAATAAGCTCAGTAAAGGCGTCATAGTGCTGGGGCAGATGTTGTTTGATCTCATTGATAATCGTATCGGTCCGCCACACGAACATGCCGCTGTTCCATCTGTACCGGCCGGATTCCAGATAGTTTCGGGCAGTGTCGAAGTCCGGCTTTTCTTTAAAGCTGATCAACTTAAAATGTTTGATCCCCTTATCGTCATGGAGACATTCACCCAATTCCAAGTAGCCGTAACCAGTGGCCGGGTAAGTCGGAGAGATACCGAAAGTATAGAGCTTTTCTCCAGCCTCGGCGGCCCGCACCGCCGAAAGTAAGGTCTTGGTAAAGATACCTCGCGGTTCTATCAAGTGGTCCGCCGCCAACACCGCCATGGTGACCCGGCCGTAGCGCTCCCGGCAGATGAACGCGGCCAGGGCCACAGCCGCGGCCGTATCCCGTCGGGCAGGTTCGCCGATAATGTTGTCTTCGGGTAATTCCGGGAGATGTTTCCTGACCAGGGGGGTGAGCGATTGATTGGTCAAGACCAGCACCCGGTCTGGAGAAGTCAATCCGGAAATTCGGTCGAAACACTGTTGCAATAAGGAGCGGTGTCCAAACAGGTCCAGAAACTGCTTCGGGTTCTCCTTGGTGCTCAAGGGCCAGAACCTGGTCCCGAACCCGCCGGCCATGATCACGAACACCGGCGTCTTATCTGAGTTTTGTCTATCATTTTGGCTCATGTTCGACCTCATAAATGTCAAAGTTTCCGCCGCCGCTTCTTCGTTAATGCTTCCTGATATACCTTGAGTGTTTCTTTGGCCGTGACGGCAAGGGTGAACAGGCTCTCGAAGCGTTCCCTGGCGTTTTTTCCAAATGTCTCCCGGAGACCGGCGTCTTCGGATAAAGTCGTCATGGCCGCGGCAAAGGCTTTGGAATTATTAACCGGCACCGTGAGCCCGGTTCGGCCGTGGAGGCTGACGTCCGGCACGCCGGTAAAGAGATCGGTATTGATGACCGGCAACCCGTAAGACATGGCCTCGAGTTGGGTTAAACCAAAGGCCTCGGCCGGAGAATTGGAGGGTAGGGCAAATACATCCGCGGCGCGGAAATATCCCGGCAAGTCTTTGTCCGGCACCATGCCGCAAAATCGCACCTGTTCGGTCAGTCCCAACTTTTGAGTCAGACGTTCCAGGCGCAGTCTTTCCGGTCCATCGCCGACCAGGTATAAGATGGCGAAGGGGCAATATTGCATCGCGTCCAAAAGTACATCCAGCCCTTTGTAAGAAACCATTCTACCCACATTGAAGAAAACGGTTCGACCCTGGGCCGACTTCCTGATGGCCTGAATCTGATCCCGTTGGGCCGGAGTAACCGGGCCGGCCTGATCCTCAATCCCCAGTGGGACCGGACGGAGTTTATGACCAAAT
>JADFXY010000611.1:0-2176 GCA_015233355.1 Deltaproteobacteria bacterium
TGGAACTGCCGGGTCTGCCGTTTGACGGACGCTACATCCTGTCCTCCGATCAGGCTTTGCTCTTGACGGAGATACCAGAGCGCCTGCTAATCCTGGGCGGTGGGGTAGTGGGGTGTGAATTCGGGTATATCTTTCAGGAATTCGGGGTCCAGGTGACTATTGTCGAAGCCATGGACCGGCTGATTCCATTACCTTCCGTAGACGAGAATAGCGCTAAAATTCTGGCCAGAGAGATGAAAAAACGAAAGGTTGAGCTACTCTTGGGCCGAACGGTGCACCAGGCTGAGGTTACGGCCCAGGGCCGGGTAAAGGTGACGCTGGGACCGTCAGCGACTGAAGTGCGGGAAAAAGACCCGGGGACTCAGACGTTGGAGGTGGATAAGGTGCTGGTCACGGTTGGCCGGGCCGGCCACGGGGATAGTTGCGGCATCCCGGAGTTGGGCCTGGACCGGGATAGCCGGGGCTGGATCAGGGTGGATGATCATCTCCGGACAAATGTGCCGGACGTTTTCGCGGTCGGGGACGTATTGGGACCGGCCAAGATCATGCTGGCTCATGTGGCGACTACGGAAGGGCTGGTCGCGGCTGAAAACGCCCTGGGTGGAGACCGCATCATGCGTTATGATGTTGTACCGGCAGCTATTTTTACTTCCCCCGAAATGGCCGATGTGGGGTTGACGGAGAAGCAGGCTGTCCAGGCCGGGTTCGATACTCAGGCCCATGCTTTCCCTTTCCGGGCCCTGGGTAAATCCCAGGCCATGGGTGACATTGCCGGTGAGGCTAGGATCGTCTCAGAAACAAAATCAGGCAAGATCCTGGGCGTACACCTCATTGGTCCCCACGCCTCAGACATCATCCATGAAGGTGCCCTGGCCATCCGGCTGGGGGCCACGATTTTTGATCTGGCCGAGACTATCCATGCCCATCCCACCTTATCGGAGGCTATGTCGGAATGCGCCCACCTGGCCACCGGACAGCCCATCCACTTGCCCAAACCGGGACGAGGGGCCGGAAATTAAAAATGCAGACACCGGCGGGGCCTAACAATCCACGCCTATCGGGGAGGGATAAGGGCTTAGACCATCTGGTTGATCAGGCTACCGGTGGGAATGAGGCTGGCGAGTCGGTTGTAGATCCCCGCACCGGAAGAGAGGTCGGATGACGGCGCGAAATTAGATCTGGAGCCGGTTCCGGACTGACCCGCGGCGGAAGAAGGGGAGGTTGGTGAAGGGGAAGTCTTGGTTTTAGGGGTTTCCGTGGCAATTTTGGATGTGCCGGTCTTGGCTGTCGAGGCAGTGGGACTGGATTCGTGGGCCATTTGGGCCCCCTGAGACGAGGAATCCATTTGCTTGCGGAGCAGTTCTACTCTGGCCGACTGGGCTTTGGCCGCCGCCGCGGCAGCCACCTTTTGGTCCTGACCGGAAGGGTTGGCCGGAGCGAGCGCGGCCCGCTGGACAGTCTCCATTTTCATGATGGTCGCGGCCGGGTCACCCTTGACCGGAGAAGTATCTATGGAAACTTCCCCACCCACGGCATATCTTTGGCCATCCGGCCCGGTCTCGTAGGTGTAGGTCGCCCCGGAAGTGGCATAGGCCCCGGCTGCAGCCATATGGGCCTGCTCGTGAGTTCTGACTTCCTGGTCGCGCTTACGCAACTGCTCGACGACCTGCTGATCCTTGGCACTTAATTGACCGGAACTGGAGCCTTTCTTCTGCTCCTCAGGGGCAGCCTTCTTCTTTCCCGTCAAGGGGTCGGTTTGCCCACTTTTGCTCGATGTGGTCGGGTCGGGAACTGGGCTTGGGGATGATTTTCCTGTGTTGTTAGCTGGTTGGGATGATGATCCGGGAAGGGGATTAGGGAAGGTCTGACTGGACGCACTACTAGCATAGTCATAATAGGCAGAGGTGCTAGTCGATATACCGTCCATGGCATGATCTCCTTCGCCTTTAATATAACACGCTATTCACTGGAAGTCAAGAGTCGTTTTGGCCTAATTATCGATGCGCGGTTTTATTCATGATCAGACCGACCTGCTAAAAAAAATACCGGGCGATCGTCACCCGGTCTATAGAGTCGTTTGTCCAAGGTCAGACTTAATCTATGAGGCATCCTGAAAATCCTGTTCTCTCTCCTCCAGTTCCAGGGCTAAATCCTCCCATTCGGCGGTTAACCGGGC
>JADFXY010000612.1:0-465 GCA_015233355.1 Deltaproteobacteria bacterium
ACCTTAACCCACTGGCATATTCTGGAGGGAAACCAAGATGGTTTGGAGTTGCATGGGAATGAACCACTATTCGGAATAGCCAAACGGGTGGCGATTTTTGGTCCTAAAAAGCTTATTGAGGCCCCGGTGGCCAGGTTCGGCGAGCTTCTGACACCTGACCGGGATGAAATCGAGGCCCTTAACAACATCAAACTCTTAATAAATGATTACCACAACCTAAATGACGGCCGCAAGCCTTTGTCCCTGGCTGCGTTTGGGCCTCCAGGAGCCGGAAAATCTTTTGGAATTAAACAAATCGTTTTGGAAGTCCTGGACGAAAAGACACCGTTCCTGGAATTCAACCTGTCTCAATTCAAAGACGTCGGCGACCTGATCGGAGCCTTCCATCAAATACGGGACAAGGTGCTGGAAGGGCATATGCCCGTCGTTTTCTGGGATGAATTTGACTCCGGGAATTACCGATGG
>JADFXY010000612.1:507-2161 GCA_015233355.1 Deltaproteobacteria bacterium
GAAGGCCAGATTACGCACCCTATCGGCAAATGCGTCTTTGTTTTTGCCGGGGCCACCAGCTACACTCTGGATAACTTTGGGCCGCCGGATCCAAGCAAGCACAAAACAGCAAAAGTCGAGCTCTGGAATGAATTTAAGCGCTGCAAGGGGCCGGATTTCAAGAGCCGACTCCATGGTTACATTAACGTCCTGGGCCCGAACCGGCGAAAGAAATTCAATGAGGCAGGCGGCATATGGGAAGATGACCTATCCGATGTCTGTTTTCCAGTGCGTCGGGCCCTGCTGCTGAGATCCATTCTCAAAGCCCCCTACGGCCGTCTCCGAATCGACCGCGGGCTCCTCTCTTCTTTACTGGAGGTGGATCGTTACAAAGACGGGGCTCGCTCATTTGAAAAAATTGTCGGTCATCTCCGTTCAGACGCATGCGGGGTAATCCATCGCTCCAGCCTTCCTCCGGATGAGGTCATAGGCATGAACGTTGACACTAAAGAATTCTCACGCATACTCACCCAATCTGAGGGTTTCCAAAACCTGGCCGATAAACTGGCGCCGGCGATTCACGATTTCTATTCCAGTCATACTAGAGCTGAAGGGCAGAATTTGCCGTACAACAAAACACCCTACTGCGACTTGTCCCAGGATATTAAGGCTAGCAATGAGGCCGCGGCACATCGGATTCCCTGGATCCTGGAGCTGGCCGGTCTCTTTTTGGTACCAGAAGAGCAGGATGCGGGAACTACCGACAATGAGGTGTCGGCAGTGTTGGAGAGCTTGATCGAAGTACTCGCGGAAGAGGAGCATGACCTGTGGATGGAGCACAAACGACTCCAGGGATGGCGCTATGGAGTAGAGAGAAATGACTCGAAGAAAATTCATAATTGCCTGGTTCCCTACCGCGACCTGAAAGAAACTGACCGAAAGAAGGACAGGAACGCGGTCCGAAACTTCCCCAAGATCGCCAAAGAGGCCGGATTTAAGATCAGCAGGCGCAAGCCGGGTGTGACCGGAACGGCCCAGGCAGCCACCAGGAGAGTCAGGCTGTGCGATGTTTGGAGCAGGCGCCTTAGAGGCTCTGCCCCAGACCCCCGGAATTTACCGCGTTAAAGCCAAAAATTCGGAAGGGTAACCTCCAGGTTGAGAAGAGCAAAAAGAAGTCATCAACAATTTTTTTGATGCCCTGGTCCTTTCGGCCTCTCTTGCCTGCTTGTAATTCATTGTCCTTTGTGATACACTTTCTTTGTAAATAAGGATCTTTTTCAGCCAAGGCGACCGGCATGGCTGATGTGGGCGGTGCAAAAGGCCGAAGAGTTGTGTTTAACACCTCAACAATAAACTTGCCGTAATTAAGGTGGATAAGCTCCGGAGAAGTGACCGGTTGCCTACGCGGAAGACAGGTGACCGGTTGCGGATGCGGGTTACGGGTTAACGACATTGGGATTCAATTAGTCAACCTTGCCCCACTATGTTGATGGGAGAATCTTTTGGCGGAACGTGAGAAATCATCAGGAGTTACGGATAATGCCTGCAGTCTGGAGCATTTTTGCCTTCCTCCGGGTGAATCCCGGCCGGTCGATCTGGCCTCTTTTGTCGAGTTGAATCCCGGTCCCGTCCTGCAGTTCGACCGCGCCTGTCAAATTAATTATCTAAACCCGGC
>JADFXY010000613.1:0-2032 GCA_015233355.1 Deltaproteobacteria bacterium
TTGCTGGAGAATATCTAATTCATCCTCATACAATTTCTTTTGAGAAACACTTACAGAAAGTTGAGTGTCTAATTTATCTTTCTCAGAATTCAACAAAAAGACCTGCTTATCTAGCAAGTCGTAAGTAACTTTGGATCTCTGAAGAAGTTCATTGGTATCCATATAGGGGAAATCTCCGTTAGATTTCCCCTATATGGTGATTTAATCGGCAGGCATTAAGATAAGAGCTAACTCAATACGGATAGGAATGTTAGAACCACCTTCCGTTTCTTCGAGAACCAAGAACTGAGGAGCAGGAACAAGATCTACTTCAAGATCTTTACCTTTCTCGTCAAAGATATCCATGAGTGTCTTCTTGATCTCATAGGATGCCATGGTAAGGGAATTAAAATCGGATTCATGCAATTCTTTGAAGATTTCGTCATCTCGCTCCTTGAAAGCATAGGAGTGTTCTTTCAACATGCGAAGAGGGTTAATATACTCCTCATAAAATCTAGGGAAGAAATCCATGCTAAAGCGGATATGATAAGGGAGATATACCATTGTATTATCAACATCGGAACCCATGATTTCCTCAAAGGAAGCCACAGCATGTTGGTAATCTACATAAGACACTGGTTGGAAATTCATGATCTTGCGAATGGTCTTAATATTGAAAGGAAACAAGAAAGACAATTTTTCCGTGATCTTCTGGTAATCCTTTTCGGAAAGGAAACCCTCTTTCTTGAGTGCCTTCAAATCAACTATCTTATCAAGAGACATAGTAGCTCCCTCTTACCAGCGTTTCCCGTATTTTTTCTAAAAGGTTAAGAAAAGAATACAAGGAGATTACAACGTGATTTCCTCAATAGGAGCATCTTGGCAAGAGTTATCAGGAACCCCAATAGCAGGAGGAATTTTAACCTGAACCTCCTCTTCCTCCTGAGTAGGATAGGCTTCTGCTTTGGAGTCAAAGTCTACAGAAATCATTTCCTCACGTTTAACTTTATCTAAGATACCGCCAGCTCCCTTCTCTTTCACCTTCTGAAATAAAAGAGTAGTAGCATCTTCAACTAGTTTTGGGTTAGTGGCGAACAAGCGTTCAGACTCCACCATTGCACCAACATTCACGAAGGATTCATTAATACCTGTATACTCAAAGCGAGTACCACGTTGGGAGATATGTCCCCGCTTCTTCAGGATCTCGATAAGATCTTGAGTGTTATTCCACCCAGCAGGCTTTGTTTCATCAAGAGGATCAGGATAGTTAAACGTAGCAACGCCCCTCAAGAAAGGTCTAGCAACCTTATTCTTAACATTGATGATCTTAAGAGTATGGCCACCCCGAGATTTAATGTAAGTATTAGTAATAGGATCAAGAAAGTTGGTATCCTCTACACGTCCTTCATACTCAAGACGTAAACGTAGGGATGAATAAAATCTAGGTGCGAATCCCCCGGGGGTGGTGTAGTTCTCCATGACATTAAACCCGGAACCCACACCTTGATTCTGGATGTATTTATTCGTATTGATAGTAGCACGAATCTGATTGGTGAAAACAGCAGCAGTGCCCATAGGAACAATATTAATACGAGTCTTATTGATGATCGCACCAATAGCCTGGGAATGTGCACCAACCTTACGGTTATCCTCAAGAGAACAATTGATCCAATCCCGAGGGAGCATAGCAGCAATAGAATCGAAAGCCAAGATATCTAACTGAGTCATGTTAGCGAAAATTGAATCAAGGATTACATCAGCATCTTCGGCACATTCAGGAGAGAACACTGAGAATTTCTTATTATCAGCTTCCAGTCCATAAATGTCATAACAGTAGTTAGGGTCAAAAGATTGTTCAGCGTCAATAAGGATTCCTGTGCCTCCGTTACGGACACATTTAGCCATAGTCTCAAATACCATTGAAGACTTGCCCATACCATCAAAGGAAAACAATTCGGAAACACGTGCACGAGGCCAACCACCCCCTGTTACGAGGTCAGCAACTAGAACACCTGTAGAAATGAATTGAACAGCATTCTTAGGGTTGAATACA
>JADFXY010000614.1:0-2099 GCA_015233355.1 Deltaproteobacteria bacterium
TTACTTACTGATATCTTAACTCGTAAATTAGGGGTACCCTCAAAATTCTTCATAGTTTTGGAACGTAACGAGGAAGAAGGACCTTATGCTTTCTATTTGTATAAGACCCCTATTTTTGAGAACGGTGTATTTCAGGGTATCGTAGGGATGGCTAAGGATTCTACTTCTGCTTGTGAAACCATTCTTGGTAACATTATAGACATGGAGTGTAGACAAGAAGCTGTTCGTATATCCAACTCTCTTACCTTCCTGATTAAGGAATATTAAAATGTTTAGGGTATTCTGGATTTGCATAGGTTTCTTATATCTGTTCTTTAGTCCTAGGCTTTCTTCTGAAAGTGCTGAATTATCAGTTGCCACAGGGGATGCTAAAAGAATTTTTATAGTATCCTCGTATGATGAATTTCATGTTTGTGGTAACCCTCAGTTACAAGGTATTCTTAATAACATTCAGGATGGGTACTCTAAGCGTCTATCTATTACAGGTGCTTACATGGAAACCTTAACTAGAAATAATACCCCTGAACTTCATTTAAAGGTTTCTGAAGCAATCATAAGGGATATCAAGGAGTTTAAACCTGATCTTATTATTACCATTGATGATGACGCTTTTGAGCATGTGGGCATTCCTCTTTCTAAAGATTATCCTATTTTCTTTTCTGGTATCAATAGATTCTACTCCTCTTATTTAGAAGCATTCTCTGATATAATCTATAAGCCTAATATTAAAGGGGTAGAAGAACGTATTTCTTTGTCTGCTTTGGTTAAGATAATGGAGAGATATAAATTTTCCCCGAAAGAATTCATCCTTCTTTCTGATAACACAGAAACCTCTTATTACATGACTCAAAATTATATTTCTGAATTAAAGTCTAAAACTAACTATCACTTCTCAGTTATTCAAATAACTACTTTAGTTGAATTACGTGAATTCATTAAAGCTTCTCAATCCAGAGATAAAAGTGTTTTAGTTCTTACTTTACAGAGGGTTCTGGATGAAAGAGGCAAGATGGTCCCTAAGAAAGATATCCTGAGAGAAATCTATAAGTACAATTCTAAACATTTAGAATTAGGTGCAAACCCTTTGTATGCAGAATTTGGGATCCCCATTTGTATGGCCCCTGATTTTTCTAGTATGGGATCTCTTCTAGGGGTAATGGTGATTAAATTTTTGAATAAGGAACCTATTGAGAGGCCGATATTGGAGCCGATCAACAGTGTGTCTGTGAATTTAAAGCGTTTAAAGGAATTAGGGTTTAATAACTCTGATCTTTCTAATTTCAACCTTTTAGATAAGATTTATAAGTCATATTAAAATGCAATGGTTAGAAGACTTTTTAAGTAAGCGATATGAAAAGCTACCTTACTATATTTCGATTGCGGTTATAGTAGGTCTTCCTTGTCTTTGGTTGGTTGGGGTCTTGTTAGATACTGTTACTGTGGAGTCTGATATTGAACCTCAGGTGTATGAAAAGGTAAGAATGATAACGATTCAAACAGATGAATATAAAAAGGTATTTCCCTTAGCTCCATCTAAGAGGGTGTATATCACAGTTAGGGATAATCCTAATTCCATTGAAAAAGGGGAGAAGATAATAATCATCAACCCGAAGGCAAAATAGTGAAAGATTTTTTGAGCAGTCTGCCTATGAGTGCAGAGACTTGGAAGGCTCTAGCTCTTTTTCTATTTTCAGCTACACTTCTTTTGTTTAATGTAGCTTGCAAGTATTGGGCCTTACGTGCTAAGATGGATAAGAAGGTTTCTGATATGGCGGATGATGTAGAGATATCTTCTAAGATTTCTAAGTTGATAGCTTTAGAGTTGGGAATCCCGACTCATAAGATAGAGGAAGCTTTTTCTACTAAGGACACTACCATCGAAAACCTTGAGGATGCTTTAGCTCTCCTCAGAAAAAACAAGGATTAATTATGTCCTCTGAAACTTACGACAAAGTGTACCCTTATGTGTCCCGAGATGAAGGGGGATTCGTTAATAATCCTAAAGACCCTGGTGGGCCCACAAACATAGGTTTGACTTTGAAGTTTCTCCAGAATACGGGAGACCATGTTTTATGTGATATTGACGGGGACGGGGATAT
>JADFXY010000615.1:0-2150 GCA_015233355.1 Deltaproteobacteria bacterium
TGTTCCTAAATATGTGGCTGTTATAATCTGGCCATAGCCGATCAGAAAGCTGGCCGCGATCAAACCTCCCGTGCTGCCTAATCCGCCCATGATGCAGACGGCCAGGGAGTTGATCATAACGTCATATCCCTCGTTTACGGCAATGGTTCCCAGGGGGAGTATGATCAGGGCGGCCAGGGCCGCGTACCCACCGCCAAAGGCCATGGACAAAGCCGCCACCCGGTCGGCATTGATGCCCAGGGTCAAAGCGGTTCTTTCATCCTGGGCGATGCCCCGAAAGGCCAGACCGGTTTTGGTGTAATGGGTAAAGAGCCAGAGAAAAGACGTCAAAACCAGGCCCGAGGCCACCACAAGCAAACGCTGGGCATCGACCATTGTATTACCCAGGGGAACGGATGCGTCAACAAAGACTGGGAGAGTATATTCAAAACCGACAAACCCAAGGAAACGAAATAGTTCAAGGATGGCCAGACCAATCCCAAAGGTGGCGATAACCTCACTGACGACCAATCCTCGCACTCGGAGCAGCACGACCCGGTAGATTACCGCGGCCAGGGCTCCGGTTATGATGACGGCTGAAGGCGCGGCGATCCAGTATGGAAAATGGAGTTCGGTCAGGCACAGATAGGTCAGAAAGCCGGCCGCAATGTACAGGGCGCCGTGGGCGAAGTTGGCCACTCCGCTGATGCCGAAGGTTATGTTGAACCCTAAAGCCGCCACCACCAGGATGGCGCTGTTGATGAATCCATAGACAATGGTCATGGTGAGCATGGCGCCTCTCCTTACTTATTTTTCTTTATCCAGGTCGGGAGTTGAATCTTGGCCTGGCCATCCGCCGCAAACGTGGTCTCCAGTTGAAAAAGGGCTAGGGTAAGAAAAATAAAAGGAGTGAAATAAACAATTCTTTTCATCGGGTTGTCCTCCCTGGGTAGAAGTGAAAGGGACATCGAACTCTATGACTTGACCATGATTATTCTTTGAACGGCCATAATCGTCCCTTTTTGACCCCAACCCAGGGTGGCGCTTCGCTGACCCTGGGCTAGAATGGTTATCCCCTTCGGGGAAAGGAATTTCAATAGCCTGAACCTAATGATTTATCCTGAAGAGATGTTGGCCCGGGGCTACGGTTAACGTAGGGCAGGCCACGGTCTAATACCCCGAAGGGGTTACATAATCTAGCCCAGCGAAGCGCCACCCTGGGTAAAGCCACACACCAAAGCGTCAATTTGAGCCGTGCCAAGTATAATATGACCGGTTTGGGGGTTGGGGTGATCGTAAGGGGTTACTATGCAAAAGGCGTTCCGACCAGTCCGTTATGGTAACATGATGATTATTAATGAATTTATTATAAGGCCCGATCAGGAGCCATCGAAAGTGTTACCTTTAGTCACAACTTCAAAAGAAAATTTTAAGTCTTTAACCGAATATATGATATATTATTCCTAATAATTATAATAGTTACATTATATGTAGCCTAAGGAAACACATCCAGCGCCGGTGTATCAAAAGGAAGCACTCCCAACCGCTCAGGGCGCGGTAGAAGTAAATTAAAGCTACCGGGCCGCCTTGAAGAATTTTAAAAAGATGTTGACATTTGGGTGGAGGAAGATGACAAAGAAAGCATGTCCAGAAGAAAGTACGGCTTGGGCCAAATTCCCTAAGTTCGTCACCGTCATACAAACCAATCTCGGATCGGGGCAAATCCATTACCGTCAATGAAACTTAGGTCATCCATATTCTTCAAGTTAATCCTGTTTATTACCCCATTGGTGTGCCTGCCGATCGCCGCGGTCGGTTACTTAGCCACTGAGGCGTCGGTGGATCGAGTCAACCGGTTGGTCCGTCAAGAACAAATGCTCCAGTTGGAGGCCACGGCCAAGAAGATCAACGACGTCTTTTTCAGTTGCCGCCTGGACTTAGAAACTCTATCCAATCTGCCCACCCTGGAGGATTTCCACCTGGCCCGGTCTTTTCGACTGAAAGCCGAAGAGGACTTTAACCGGGATAATCTGGTCAGAATATTCTCCAAATTTATTGCCCGGACCACCTATTATCAATCTCACCCCGTTAAAGTCAAAAGACATTCTCTTAATCTCCAAAGAAAACGGCCTGATTACTTCCGTCAAAGCAACACTCGACACAATGCGAGC
>JADFXY010000616.1:0-2134 GCA_015233355.1 Deltaproteobacteria bacterium
TCATAAATCAGTTAAGATCTGATTGCAAGAGAATTTAGTCGGCGGCCCGGTTGAGGGAAACGGCGGTCAGCCCATTCGGTTGCCGGCTTTAGATTTTCGCCGCCCCGCTTTAGGCCGCCCTGGCCGGATCACAGGAGATAGTCCAATTTCACATTTTGCATGGCGTTAAATATATTTCCCTTGATCTTGGGATTGGTGCGGTAAAGTTCGGTCAGCATGTCTTTGACCGTCTGCCGTCGGGACCGGCCCGCACTGGGGCAGGGATTGGGGACGGGTTCCACGCCCTTTTGCCGATTCCAGCGCTGGATTTGATCTTCCGTGACCAGGGCCAGGGGCCGGATGACCGTCAACTTGCCCGAAAAGAACTCCTGCCGGGGGATCATGGTGCTGATGGACCCGGCATAAAAGATATTGATAAACAAGGTTTCAATGATGTCGTCTTGGTTGTGCCCCAGCGCGATCTTGCGGTAGCCCAGCTCTTCGGCTTGTTGAAACAGGCGGCGGCGGCGCAGACGGGCGCACAGGAAGCAGGGATTCTCATGATTTTCCGGGCTGTGCGCTCTCAGGCCGTAATCGGTCTTGACCGCCACAAAGGGGATATCCAGCCGGTGGAAAAAGTCGGCAATGGCCGGGGCCGGAGAAGGTTCAAAGCCTGGGTCTATGAAACAGGCGGTCAGATGGTATCTAACCGGAATGAAAGCCAACCGTTCCCAGAGCAGGAGACTTAGGCACAGGCTGTCTTTCCCGCCGGAGACTCCGATCAAAATCTGATCATCGGGATCGATCAAACCATATTTTTCAACCGCTCTCCCGACAAGTCTGTTGACATCTTTATCCAGGCGGGACACTATATCCTCATTTCTAAAGTCGTCCGGTCGGACCCAAGTATAAACCTGTTGGAGGAAGCTGTATGGAATCCTTGGAAAAACCCTGCGGCAAATGTCCCGAGTGCCTCTGGGGCGTGGAAATCGTGGTTCAATCGGATTTCGCCATCCCCATCTATTGCGATCTATGCGGGGCCAAACTCATTCACGAGTGCCCTATTTGCGCCAAGGCCATCTGGAATCCCCAGGCCAAATTCTGCCGTTTTTGCGGGACGCGTTACGATCGCCCAGGGTCACCCGCTGAAGAGGGCGGAGACGTCGCCGGCAGGGAAGATGTGGCGGATAACGGCTAACCCGGCCGGGTGACCGCCGCTTAGATGTCTATCCGGATCAAGAGTCCGGATCAAGAGCCGTCGCTCAGGAACTTGTCCAGGGCCTCAAAAAAGACCGCCGCGTCCGCCTCATTATTATAGAAGTGGGGAGACAGCCTGATGTGCCCGTCCCGAAGAGACACGGACACTTTCCGGTCGATAAAAAATTGAAATAGGGCCTGGGGATCACGAGGTATATCAAAAGTCAGTATCCCGGAACGCTCGTCTTGCCCCTGGGGGCTGAGGATCTTCAAGTGTCTGTCCTGAAGTCCCTGGTAGAGGATGGCGTTAAGGTTCTGCACCCGGTCAGAAATGCGTGGCAGCCCCACCTCGGTGAGCAGACCGACGGACTCGCCCAGGGCTAGAATCCCGGCTACATTTTGAGTGCCCGATTCAAATGCCTGGGCCCCGGTTTTCAGGTTGAGTTCAATGTGGCTGAAATCATCCTCTTGAACCACGCTCTTCCATCCCACATGGGCGGGACGGACCAGGGAAGCGACCTCATCATCTATATATAAATATCCGCACCCCATGGAGCCGAGCAGCCACTTGTGACTCCCGGCCACCAGAAAATGTATGCCGTAGGCTTTCACGTCCAAAGGGATCACGCCCAGGCTTTGGATAGCATCGACACACAAGAGCAGCCCCCGGCCGCGGCAGAAATCTCCCAGCCCAGCCAGGTCGCATCTGAATCCGGTGATGTAATCCACCGAACTGACGGCCAGCAACCTCGTCCGCGGGACCAGGGCCTGGGCCACCACGTCGGGATCAAAGCGGCCGTTATGCCGGGGATAGAACTTGACCTTGACCCCGAAGCGCTCCAAATTCATCCAGGGGTAAATATTGGCCGGAAAATCCGGTTGCGGCACCAGCACCACGTCGCCTGGGGTCCAGTCGATTCCGGTGGCTATGGCGCTGAGACCCGCGGAGGTGTTACCC
>JADFXY010000617.1:0-2123 GCA_015233355.1 Deltaproteobacteria bacterium
ACCGGGTAAACAATAGGACAACGGTATCTTTTACAATGGACATTATATGTGTCATATTAATCTGATATTTGTATTTTCTATCGTTGTCTTCATCAACTGTTTGTTGGGCCGTCATGGATCGTGACGGCATTGAGCATTAACTTCAAGTCATCTTCAGAATAAGGTAATTCACCTTGAAATGTCTTTGCATTCAAAATATCTTGATATTCTGCCCAGTTTTTGGGATCCTTGATCCATTTCACGGCCGCTGTCCAACCTTTAAATATCTTGGCCAGGTCATTCGACGGCAGGCCTTTTAAGACGTCGGTTAGAATGGCGAAGCCCTCGGGCATGCAACCCGGATAAAGAGCGCTGGTGGCCACCACCAGACCTTTTCCTTTTCGCTCGGCTCGCAGGGCCTGGGGATCATAGTTAACTATCATTTTTACCCTGTCGGCGATAAAGTTATTTGCGAGCGATTCCGGCGGCAACTCAATAATGTTGACGTCGGTATACTTGAGGTTGTGACTAGACAGATATTGATTAAGAAAAAATGTTACCGCAGGTTTGTCTAAGTACACTCCAATTGTGATGCCTTTCATCTTGCTTAAGTCAAGATTCTGTTTGGCAATTATTTTATCTCCACCATTCGACCAATCCGTTTCACAGATTATTTTGACTGAGATACCGGTTTGATACATGCCCACCCAGTCTCCGATCATATCGATGCCAATATCAATCGCCTTGTTTTCGAAAGCATCAGTAAACTTTTGATCAGTTGTAAAATTAATGACCTGCACATCAATTCCCTGATTCTTCCAAAAGCCATTAACCTCGGCCACGTTAACCGGTGAAAAGGCGATCCAATGAACCGTACCGATCTTATAAGTCCTTGCTTGGGCCGTCCCGGTAGCCATAAGCAGCACCAAGGTGATCATCACAACAAAACGCTTCATATTGTCCTCCTCCCGGCAACATCCAAACTACTCACTTAATTATTGATGGTTACTATATGTTAATGACGTGAAGCGACAAACCTACGGTTACAGGGACACCGAATTTTTCAAACAAAAAATCATGGCCGTTCACGAGGCAAAGTACGCTTTAGCCGGATGAACCATACATAGCTCATCTAAAACCATGCTGTCAACGCTAATCACATCCATAGGTTAGAGATGGATAACGATCAGTAATAAAGCAGAAATTTATAATTTTTACCAGGCCGTCCATATCCCAACTTTTATCGGTCAAATATCTGATGGGTTATTTTAAGCTTCCAGAAATTTTGCTCAGCACCGCTGTCCTCGGTCGGTTTCACTTGTCTAAATCCACTTAATATGATAGTTAGTCTGTAATTTTTGATAGTTACAAATTATAATATGGACACCATAGATGGTTCCGGCAAGGCGCAGATTGCCTCGACAACCAGTTGAGCCTCTGAGAATTCGGAAAATGCTCTCGAAAATGTGGACTCGCTGGGCACTCTTCCTTTGCTGATCCACCCGCAGATAATCCGCATTTGATTGTCGGTAATCAGGCGGCCTATTAAAGCTCTGGTGGTCGGCATACCATTTACCGCCTTAGCCACAAAGGAACGCATGATAGCCGACCTTTCAGCCAATGGCCGTCCGGTTTTGTTATTGTGTGATGATACAAACTCCACAACACGAACCAGTTCAAGTATGGTTATTAAGTGACCCAGGAAACATTGCCGAAGCTATCTACGTTTGGCAAGAATATCCCGAGTAAGTTGCGAAAGGCCCCATATCCCAGCCCGGCACCCCACATATATTTGCGGCCCCATTTTTCGTCTATTACCGCCTGAACACGATCACAACCCAACCCGCTAAATCCGGTCGCCCTGCCCCCCCGGGAAAAAGCCTGTCTTATTTAAATCATCCCATTTCATCCATACGCACATTTTTTAGTTGACTAATATTCCTTTACTCCTCATAATAGCACGAAAAGGTATATATAGAGAAGGGGTCGTCATAACCCAGCTTGCGATGTAATATATTGATAACCTGAGTTCGTCGAGTATGCTAAGCGATTATCATCAAGGCCATGATTCAATCCGCAGATTGCACCGATTTGCGCAGATTAGGGCCAAAATAGGTCTTAGGTCTTTTCCATCGGCGTTACTC
>JADFXY010000618.1:0-2112 GCA_015233355.1 Deltaproteobacteria bacterium
TGTCTTACCTTCAGGAACCACCACGGCGTCTGCGCCGGACTCCAGAGCCGTGGTCACCAGCTCTTTATTCCAGGGATCAACTTTTACCCAAATCTGCTTCATCTCAAAAACCTTTCTTCATCATTCGATTGCAGGGCGATCTGCCCTGGATTAGTATTTTAATGCCCGGTCGGAGTGTTACGGGCTAAGCCTTTCTAGGGGTGGCGGATTCAGCAACTTCCACGATAGCCAGCAGCTTTTCCTTAACCTCTACGTCAATCAATGCCTTGGACACGTACCGGGCCAGTTCGTGGAAGTTTTTCTTGGCCATGATGTTATATGATTTTAATTTGCTGTAATAAATCTTAAAAAGCGGCGCTAAAAAATCATCGCTGACTTTGGTCTCGGCGCTCCAGGGAGATCCCTTGCCCAGCATATCCATGGCCGCGCTTATTTCTGTGATAGCCTCTTCCATGGCCTTGACCCGAACCTCAGCCATGGTTGACTCAAACAAAGGACCAGGAGACCCAGGAAGCGGCTGGGCGGCGGCAAAGCCATAGAGTGCTTCAGGTAGACACAGATAATTCTCAATCTCCCGCCGCGACCACATTAGAGCTTTCACTCCCATGTCGGCCGGTAATCCCCGAGGTAGCCGATCAAATAGGGCGATACCCTGAAGAGTGGGCACAGCCTCTTTGAGACCAAAAAAATGACTCTGAACCTCCATCGGGTCGTTACTCACATAATGAACAAACGGCCTGCCCAGCGCAGAGATGGCCGAGACTAAACCCACGGTCCGGGCAAAGGACTGCAAGATGGCCAGGTCGGTGGACCCTTCTAAGTAAAGCACCCAGCCGGTTTGTTCGGCTTGATAATAGTGTTCGAAGCCGATACTTTTCAATGAGTTGATGACCTGGTTTGACCTGGCGTCAATCCGGTGGGGCCGGCCGACAAAGGCCACTACCACATCCCGTCCGGCGGCTTCATTGAGCAATATTTCAGAATGGCTCGCGGCAATGACTTGATTATTATTCTCTCGCGCTTCATCAGTGAGCAACTGGTATATCTGCCTTTGCCGCAGCACCTCCAGGTGGGCATCCGGCTCATCCAGGAGTATCACTGCCCCGGGATGATCATACATGTAAGCCAACAGCATGAGCGTCTGCTGCAATCCCCGGCCGGAAGAAGAGATGTCCAGTTCGGCATTCCGTTCCCGGTATTTCATAGTGATCTCACCGCGCTCCGTGATGTATTCCGGGTCCTGCAACTCCGAGCCGAATAGCGTAACTATTTGATCTTTTAGTTTCCACCACTTATCTGGCTGTTCATCGTAAATCCGGTAGCAGAGGTTTCGGAGCACCTCGGCAGTCCGGCCCTCACCAATCCGAACATTGATCGCCCCCAGTTCCAACCTGGTCTCGTTGGCCGCCAATCCGGACATGGGCGGCAAATAAGCCAAATGGACCAGACCGGCCTGGTCCGGCACCGGCATCCGCTCGGGATTTTTATCATCGGTCAACCTGAGTGGCCGGCAATATAATGATTCCGAGTTGGCATAATCAAATTCCATTCCACAGGCCCAGTCGATACCGTCGGTGCTACCCTCCACAATGATGTTGATCCGAATGTTTTGGGTGCCGCCTCCCTCCTGCTTCTGAGGTCCTTTTCTGACATGAAGTTCCCGCCATAACAGCCGGGCGTCGGGTGCGGGCACGGCGATCAAATCCCGCCGGTTAATGGTCACGCCCGGCCTCTTAGCGGTGCGTCTTTCATTCCAGCGGCTGACTCCGATCTCCCACAAGGCCAGGGCCTGGAGGGCGGTGGATTTACCGGAGTTGTTCGGCCCGATGAAGACGACCGGATCACCCAGCTCAATCTCCACCTCTTTGAATCGCTTGAAGTTACGGATAATCAATTTTGTCAGCATGTTCACCCAGATTCCGACCCACTCGGGGAGAGATGCCCGGTCGCCCCGTCCGGACGGCCGAAATGACATCTCCCGTTCCACCGGTTTAATCCCGCCGGCCAGGGTAGCGGTTTACCACAGACCCACTTATCCCACATTCGACAGGAAGGGCAAGCCCAGGGCCTGACGTTTGACTTCGATATGCTTCCGGATCAGGACGGCGGACT
>JADFXY010000619.1:0-2107 GCA_015233355.1 Deltaproteobacteria bacterium
TCCTGGCTTTAATTTTGCTCAATAGATTTCGTCACCTGTCTATAGAGGAGGTTACAGCCATGTTAAATCTTGACATAACTGATACTGTTGCGGGGCAACAACTGATTAACTTGGGCGACCAGCGTGGATCGTTACGAATCGCCCGCGAAGACATCATCGAAATTCTGGAAGCCCGTTTTGGGCAGGTCCCCCAGGAAGTCATCGATGCCACCGGCGAGTTGGATGACTTAACCGGGCTGAAGGCCTTGCTCAAAGCCAGCGCCCTGGTCAATGATCTGGACGAATTCATCCAAACACTAAGAAGATCCAAGAACTGACCGGGTCCAGCGGCAGCCGTGTGTGAGGGGGCCGGCCATCTGTAATCATGCTCCCGTAATGCCATTGAGTTAGGCGACTTAGCGTATCGGGGGTCTTACCTCGGTATGACGCGGCATTGAACTTCTCGGACCGGCGAGTTTGGCCAGGATATCGCCTAACGCCACAAGCAGCCACATATAACCCATGAAACTGGGAAAGGTATAATGGGTGCCGAAGAATGAGGTGACCAGGCCTGAAACCAGGCCCAGCATCGTGGCCGCGGCCAGGGACCTGGCCAGGGGTGAGTCGGTGTCCTTAAACACCCGGTACGCGTTGTGCAAGGTCAACCACATCACCGCCAGGTAGAGGGCCAGGGTCAGGACACCGCCTTCAAAAAGCAGACTGAGGCAGGTATTATGTGAGGTATGTTTGAGCACCAGAGGAACGTTCATCTCTGGGATTCGGTCTTCGCCCAGCAGCAAAGACTTGTATTGATCCGCCCCAAAACCGTGGCCCCAGGGGCGGTGGAGACATTGTTTTAAGTAAGGTTTCCAGACGATCAGCCGTCCCCCGCCTTGAAATTCCAGGTTTGGTTTGGCCTGAAACAAGTTCAGCCTGGACGGAAGCAAATAGCCACCGATGGCTATCAAGGGTATCAAGATCAGCCAGAGGTGCTTTTTCCTCAGGCCCTTCTGTGATGAAGACAGCCGTAACCAGCCCAAAGTCAGGATGGCGGCCAGGATGGACAGGACGGCCGCCCGGGCGCTCATAATCACACAGATCACCACCCCAAAGATGATTAGAGGCATCAGCCACCGCGGTCTGAATCCGTTGAGTGTAACGAAGCCCAGGCCGAAAGAGGTGATCAGAGCTACGATGGCCGCGATGGTGTTTACGTTCCCGACCGACTCTAGGAGAATCCGCTTGAACAGGCTATCTGGGATGCCGATAACCTGATAAACATCCGCCAGGCTCTTGACCATCCCATCGGCCCATCCTGAATAGATAACTGAAGGTATATATACTAGATAAAACACCAACGCAACCGCCATGGCCCAAACCACCCAGCGCAGATCGGCCACAGACCGGATGATCAATGCCGGCAGATAGTAAAGAGCCGACCCGGTCAGGAAGACCAACCAGAGCTTGATGATCATGGCCACCTGGCCGGGGTCTTTTACCGTTGACCAGAGATGATAAACCGAAAAGATAAGATAACCACAGGTCACCAGCACAAAAACAGAAACGCACCAACCAACCGGGGTCAAGATCGGCTTGATAAAACCTGCCAACCAGCGGTTCTCTTCCTTGTTCCGGCGGGCCTTCAACCAGGAGTAGAGAAGAATACCGAAACCGGTTATGGCGGCCATCAAATTACTGTTGGCGACCAGGGGCAAAGGGATCAATTTCGGGAGGGGAAAAAGGCAGATGGTCAGCGCCAACAGGAGCAACGGAAAGTAGTGCTTTTGGGGCTCTGTCGCCATAAGAACCATGTTTGAATTTTAGAAAAAGTCCGTATCCATCCGCTGAACAACGGACTCGAGTGGAAACGATTACATGTCAGTATGGCCGATTGTCTGACAATGTCGGCCTGCCGTAATTATCGGCCGGCAAAAAACCGCTCGGGGACTCCCACCGGGCTATTCCCCCAACTTGGCCTTGACCGAGGCCACTTTGGCCTGAGCCGAAGATTTTTTGTCCCGCCGGTCGTCGATATTTATGTTCGTCATGACCCGATGCGCCCCTTCGGAGAAAGGGACTTCGTGAATCTTCTGAACCACCGCCAGGATATCGGCCAACTCGCCTTCGA
>JADFXY010000061.1:0-14247 GCA_015233355.1 Deltaproteobacteria bacterium
CGTTTGGGGATGGCCCTGTTGCTTAACGGGTTTGAGGATGAGGCCAGGCGGGAATTCGAGGAGGCGATCCGACTGGGCGCCCCCTTGGGAGAGATTACTCCGCATCTTGATCGGATTGTCGCCCCTGACTTGAGGATCCAGGAATTTGACATGGATAATGACCGAGCGGCTGAGCTGGAGACAATTTTGGATTAGAGCCGATCGGACAAAAAAGTGCTTGATTTCCCTTATTTTATGTCCAACCCCCGCCAGCTCCAAGGCAAGGAGTACCCCAGGTAGGCCGACAAGGGAATCATCAGGACGGACAGGCTGGAGATAACCACCGCTTCCTCCAAGACCATGAAAAAACACAAGACTAATGATACGATCAACCCAAAGCCGACCAGGGTCCGGTTAAAAAAGGAAGATATCTCACTCAAAAGGAGGTAACTGGAGAAGAAGATCCCGTTTACCCAGCCGATGATAATACCAATGACGCTACCACTTCCCGCAGTGCCCATCAGAACGTCGGCCCAGGTGCTGGGACGAGCCATGGTCAGAGTGAGAAGACCATAGAACCAGGTGCAGGTGACCACCATGGCCACGGCTATCGCCACGGAAGTACAGATCTGAGCGCCAAAGATAAGGCTTTGTTTGGCCGACCGGGAAAATCCGGACTGGAACGGAGAACGGCTAACCAGAGGGTACTGGACCGGATCAACGTCCGTTCCATCGCCGGCCGGGAGTATCTCAATCCCGGCAATACCGGCAGCCACTAAGAAGCCCGTTAGTTGCATGGCCCGATGGGCCAGGATTTGCGACACCCGTTTTTTTTGCCATGGCAGACAATGGGCGCTCACCTGTAAAGTCAGGGTGCCGTCCAGTTTCTGGACCAGGTCCAATTGACAACGCCAGGAAATGGTATTGGGATTCAAAGAGCAGGGCAGGCCGAATTGGAGCGTGATGAGCATACCCTCGACGTAATCCCGGACATAACCGCCAAGTAGAGAACAAAAGTGTAGCAAAGCGGTGACAAGCCTGGCTTGACCGGTGTCTGCTGCAGTTAGTTCCAGGTTAAAAATAACCATGGCGGGGGACCGGGGCTGGAGGTTAACATTTCGGAATACGCTCAAGATTGATCTGGAATCTCATCAAACCCGGCTTTGAGCCTCTCGATCTTGTCAATTTACCGGGTCATCTTCGCAACAGCCGCAGGGACCGGATCAAATCCGCCGGCCGGGACCTCTTTAACCTACGTCCCGGATGGAGACATCTATCGCGAGTTAACGCGAGTTAAAGAGTGATGAAAAAGCTTCCTGGTAGGGGGGGCGGATAATGCCCTCCTCGGTAATAAAGGCCGTGACGTTGGCGGCCGGGGTGACGTCAAAGGCAAAGTTTAAGGCCGCAACCTGCTGGGGAGCGATGATTTTCCCACTCAGATGAGTGACTTCCTTTTGGTCTCGTTCTTCGATGGGAATTAGCCCGCCGTTTTTGATGGATAGGTCGATGGTGGATAACGGCGCCGCCACATAGAATGGAATGGCATGTTCTTTGGCCAGAACCGAGACCATATAGGTCCCTATTTTATTAGCCGTGTCTCCATTGGCTGCGATCCGGTCCGCACCGACGATGACCGCATCTACATATCCGCATTTCATCACATGCCCGGCCATGTTATCTGTAATGAGGGTGACGGGGATGTCATCACACGTCAGTTCAAACGCAGTTAAGCGGGACCCTTGCAGAAAAGGCCTGGTTTCATCTGCAATGACCTTGACTCTTTTGCCGGCTTCCACGGCCGCCCTAATCACTCCTAGCGCCGTCCCATAACCACCCGTGGCCAAGGCACCGGCATTACAGTGGGTCAGAATAGTCGCCCCGTCATTGATCAGACTTTCCCCGTTAAGGCCCATCCGACGGTTGGTATCGATGTCCTCAGCCAATATTTTCAGGGACTCCGCCACCAGTGTCTGCTGCAACTCTTCAACGGTCTGATGGGCATTTTCTTGGGCCAGTTTCAACATCCGGTTGATCGCCCAACTCAGGTTGACCGCGGTGGGTCGGCTCCGGACCAGGACACCCCCGATCTTCTTCAATTCCTTTAAAAAAATAGCGGTCCCCTTGCCCTTTATCCGCAAGGCGCCCAGGGCCATGCCCATGGCGGCGGCGCAACCGATGGCCGGAGCGCCCCGAATGACCAGGTTTTTTATGGCCTTGGCCACGTCATAATGGCTGCGGCAAACAACATAATTGACCTTGTGCGGCAAAATTCGCTGGTCAATCATGACCACATGATCATTTTTCCAGGATATGGTTTCAGGAGTCATTTTTTTTCTCTCTTGGTGCAACCTATTGGTTTTTATTATGATATTGTGGAAACAGTAAGTACGTTTTTATGGGTTAATTCACAATTTAGATTATTATTGAAGCGTTGTCTGGAAGTGATTATCTGAGTCAGCCTGAATCCACCGGCAGATAAGGCGTTCTTACCACCAACTGTAGACTTTGTCGCTTTCGAAGATAATGTCCACTAACCGGTCGTAATCTGGTTGCGGCTCATAGAGCTTAAATTCCATGCTTTCGCCTTGTGAAGATATCTGGGACATCAGGATTTTGGTCACTTCATCCGGTTCGGTCTTAAAGATATGAAGTATCTTCATCCCATTCCTCCTGGAGCAGTGGCTGGTTACGTGTTGCGGGTTGCGAGTTTTGTGTTGCGTGTTTCGGGTTAACGGACGAATTTATCTAAAATAGATCATTCCGAACAAGCCCCAACGGGGCGCTCTAGGTTAGCCCAGCGGCAGCGTCCTGGGAATACAGATGGTTACGTGCAGCACGCAACCCGAAACATCAAAACGGCACGACCAGGTCATATTCCGAGATTTTTTTGGCTAGATCCTTCAGGCCCAGGTACTTCATTTTGTATCGTTCGGCGTTGGCCGGGACGTTGGTGTACACCTCTCCTTCAAGTTCTTCGAGCATCTCCAGGTTTTCCTTGAACCCCTGCTCTTTGTCCGGGTTCATTTTTATTTCGGTGTTAATGAAACAGCAGGCCACCCAAAGATTTTCAACGCCCAACCCTAGAGTGGACCGAAGTCCCTCCCACTGGTCTCTTTCTTCCCGGATCAGGAAGATGACTTTTTCTGCCCTCATGTCTTCCCCTAAAAAACAACATAGCGGTCACAGTCTTCAATCAGCATCCCATGTCTGGCCTGAGAGGCGTAGCCTTTTTCTTTGATTCCCGGAATAGTTTTTTTCGGTAGTCCAAAGGCTTCGAAATTAACGTTACATAGCGTCATTTCCGCTAATCCTTTAAGCTCTTTGAAACGAGGGTCTTGAGTTAACTTGACTCCGAAGTTGGTAAAGAAAATTATAACCTTTTTTCCCTTGGCCGAGGCGGCCTTAGTCAACTTAATGATAGCCGAAAGATGTTCATCCGACGAGACAAGAATGCCGAGAGTCTCTCCCATAGATTTTGTCCTGTGCCACTCAACGCATTATTCAGTGGTTTAATTGACCGTTTGAGAAAGCCGTGTTTTCTGGTTCGGATGGCTGAGACAAGTTGTTCCTCCCGGCCTGAGGTGGAGAAATCGAAAGACCTGCCATCCGGCTAAGAGGTTAGTTCCGATTCTATCCGGGATTGGTTCCGGCCGCCACGTTTAGCCAAAAGCATGGCATTGTCTACTCGACTGACGATGTCTTCTGCTGTATCATGGAGTCGCAATGAGGCCACGCCCAGACTGATCGTTACGGGGATCCGTTTCCCGCCAAAATTAAACTCAATCATAGACACCATTTTGCGTAACTTTTCAGCCACTAAATGGGCTCGTCCCAGGGTGTTTTCGGGTAGAATAATTAAGAATTCCTCACCCCCGAACCGGGCAAAAAAGTCCTCAGTCCTAATGTTCTCCTTAACCACCTCGGCCAGTCCCTGCAATACCTGGTCGCCGTTAAGATGGCCACATTTATCATTGATGGCCTTAAAATGATCCACATCAAACATAATGAAAGAACAAGGCCGGTTGTAGCGCTGGAATCGGCTGACTTCTTCTCGGATGCGGCGGTTTAAGGCCCGCCGATTGTGAATCTGGGTCAGATCGTCTATTTCAGCCCGCTCTTCGGCCATAGTCACCTGTTCCTTGACTGCGGCCAGGTTTGATTGCAATTGGGCCACCCGTTCTTCCATATCCCTAAATCGTCTTTTTTCTAACTTCCGTCTTTCCCTGACCGCACTTCGAATCAAGTCCAGCCGTTTAATGGCCGATGTTCTTAATTCTGCCAAATTCATTTTTTGGTCAAAAGAATCGCGGATAATTTCCACTTCATCTCTGATTTTCTGATCAAGCACCAGGCCTGTCTTAAAAGCTCCTCGTTCTTTATCCATCAATTCACTCAGGAACTCTTCTTCCATGACCATCATTTGGCTGGCGATTTCAGAGATAGCCTGGGTGGTTTCTTCTCTCTCGGTAATGACCAGGTTGATATATTCTCTGATCATCGTGGTCGTGGATTCTTTGTACCGGGCCAGGTGCTGTAACTTGAAATCAGTGGATAGCTCTGAAATCAATTCGTTTAGATCATCGTTGAACTTGGAATCGTAGTCGAGGGAGAGCTGCCGGGTTAATCCGAGCAGTAAATTTTGAAATTCCTCAGTTAGGCTGGTTATGGTAAACCCATAACCGGGGACATCTCCACTCGTGACGGCTTCGGCCGGGTCGACAAATTTCAGACCATAACCATATCCCCCATCGCTCCGGTCTTCCCTCGTCTCAACCGTGACCATTCTTTTAACGGTTTTCTCGCCCGGAGGGGTAAACGCAAGGATGATCATCTCGCGGTCCATGAGCCGGACGTCCGTGATGACAACGCATCCGGTGTCAGTCATCTCGGTGACCGTTGCGTCAACGGAGGTCGCTTTGGAACCGCTACCATCCGGTGTCTTTGATCCTCTGAACAGAAGGGCCGAAGTGACGCCTTTCGTATCCGGGCGGGGTTGTGAGCCGGGATTTAATCTCGACACCGCCTCGGGATAGGCCAAAAAAAGAATTGGAGTAGGATTCAGAGACACATGGAGGGCCCGGCTTTTGAATCCTAGGGCTTTAGTCCCATCTAAATATTTGACCGTATAAGTTTTACTCCCGGTTAGGGAAGTAATCGGCGTTCCTTCGATAGACGGCAACTCCAGGGCCAAGAAGGAGCCCTCTTTGGCCCCCAGAATAGCAGACTGCGCCTGGATGTTGCCGCCGTCCCGCCCCTGTGTCTCCAAGATTATTGTTGCTCCTAAGATAGGAACAAAGGCGATTTTTTTTGTCGATTCTTGATCGGGCATGTCTTGATCAATCGTTAGAGTGAATTAGTTCCTATAGGCTATCATCAATGGTCAGGTTCGTCAATATCCCTGTTATAAAATCGGCAGGTATAATTGTTGGTGAGGGCGGATAGACTTCCGTTGGGTAGTTTTGGAATAGGTTTGGCCGAGTCAATCATTCCTCTGCGGCTATTTGACCGTAGACGGGATCGGCTCTGGAGAAGGGGTGGATGGTTTAGGCCGGCCCCCGTCGCGTTTGATGTATACCTCAAATTCATGACGTAGCGGCCAGTTGGCTAACTCAACGCCGGGGTAATGACGGTTAACGATAACCTGCCACAAGAAACGTCTGGTCTCCGGATCGGTTAATGCCTGGTAGATTCGGGTTGGGTTCAAACCGAAGTAGCCCTGATAAGGCCACCAGACCAAATTGTAGGTCTTTTTGTCGTATTCCGGGGTCATGAGCGGCCGGACCTGATCATAGTTTTTTGACCCCACAATGATCACCGGCATTTTTAACATATCCGGGGATGGTTTGGCGTTATAGTAATGATTATTAGGATACAGCCGCATGTACCAGTGTAAAGGCCAGGTCGTGTCATCATCATAGGCCACGTCGATTTTGCGCTCACCTGCAGTTCGCCGGCTGATGGAATCTATCTCTTTTAGGACCCGTTTGATGTCGGGTGTCCCGTCGGCGTAGCCCATGAATTCGGTGGCCAGGTCATAATTAACGTAGTTGAGCATCCAACTGTACCGGAGAGTCAGCCCCGTCAGCAAGATAAGCAGACCGGCAAAGACCACCCGGCCCCTCATTTTCTGATTACCTTGGGGAATATATTTGATGATCAAGCCCAAGAGAATAACGGCGATGATGAGATCCCGGACCCAGCGGTTGGTCGCATAGAGAGAGGCGATATCCAGTCCTTGAAATGGAAGAATCAGAATCAGGTCGAACAAAATCACCACCAGCAAGACCAGGAGAACCAGCCGGGCCATTGTTTCTTTATTCCAGGCCGCCTGCCAATCCTGACGGGTAAACCAATCGCCTAACCACCAGGCGCCGAACAGGCACATGGGCAAGGTAATATGCACCGATAACCAAGGCATCTTTTCTCCGGCCAGGGTGTAAGCCGGCCAACTGGCCAACATCCACCAGCCGAGAAACAAGATGAAGTATCGTTGGTGCTCTGAGAAATTGTTTTTTAATATATTTTTTTTGATCACCGAGGTCAGTGCGGCCAGACTCAATATCGCCGGCAGGAACTCATACAGCGCGATTATGATGAAATAATAATAACCCGGTTGCGACCCGCGGGCCACCCGATGTTGACTCAACCAGTATCCCAGGCTGCCCACCAGTCCGGTAAATATTCCTCTGGGGAAGTTCGTGAAGCCGGTGGTAAACAATACGATCAAGACGGACCAAAAGAGAAACATGCATCCGGCCCAGTGCCGAAGCGGCAAAATGGTGCCGGCGTTATCTTGGTTAGACCGGCGAACCGGGTTAAACCAGACAACGGCCAGGGCCACGCTCATGGCGGTACTGATCCCGATCAGGATACCGGAATGGCGCATTCCTATGGGCGAGGTGTAATCCAACTGGTCCCAACCCAGCAGGAGATGTCCGATCGGGGTTATAAAAGGCATCACCAGGGTGAGCATTAGGATGGCCAGGTCCATATAAATGCTTTCCCGGATGCTCTCCCGATGGTGATAAGCCCGCCAACAGGCCAGGCCCACAAAAAATCCCCCAAAGATGGCGCCATAAATAAAGCTGACCTCTTTGGCGGCAAAACTAAAGGTCATCCCCAAGATCATCAGGTAAAGCCACCGCGGTTTTCGGGTGTCCAGGTACCGGAAAGCTCCCCAGGCCCACAACAGAACGAAAAGCAGCAGATAGGCTTCGTTGCGGATATAGCGGCTGTAAAAAAGCACGCCGGGACTTATCGTCAGCAACACACCGGCGATTAAGGCGGCCGGCCGGCCGATATACCGGCGTAAACGCCAGATGAGGATTAAGGCGCCCAGGCTCAAGACGGCGGGGGCTAACCGGGCTGTAAAGTCGGTGTCGCCAAATAGATAATAGACGGCGCTATTGAGGTGGAACAGAAAAGGCCCATGCATCATCGGGTCATGGACAAAAATCCCCTTTTTGAATAGCTCATAAGAATAATAGGCATGGAGACTTTCGTCATGGCTCATGGCCCGGTCACCCAGGCCGTAAAAGCGGAGGCAGGCGGCCAGAAAGAGCAGGATCACCCAGGCCGCGGTTTCGGCCGTGACGGGAAATTTTTTTTCCGCCGCAAACCGGGTCCAGGTGGATGATGTTGCCGCCTGTGGTGATTCATTATGTCCGGAATAGGTGTCCATAACTGTTGCGGGTTCCGAGTTGCGGGCATTAAGCTGGACTAGACAAGACGGTAATTGACGCTTCCAAGAACACTTGTTGGGTTGCTTTCAACGAGCAACCGGAAGATCCTGCGGGGCCTAACGGAGAGCCTGGATCACAAAGTCGGGCAGACGGACGATTTTATTCTCGGTGTTGAGACAAGCATGGACGGTATATCCGTCCGCCAAAGGGGCCGGGTCGCCCTCACGGGTGATCAGATAGTCAAACCTGAGACTGGCCCGGCGCATAAAGGCGACATTGGCTTCTATGATCAGGAGATCATCATACCGGATCGTAGCTAAATATCGACAATGGGCTTCAGTCACCGGCAGCCGAAAACCGTGGGCTTCAACTTCGGCATAGGCCACGCCCAGTTTCCTCATCAGCTCAGCCCGCCCGATCTCAAACCATCTTAAATAATTAGCATAGTACGCAATGCGCATGGCGTCGACATCGCCATAGATTACTCGATAGGTGGTTTTATTTAGCTCGTTCTGCATTGACCAACCTGTTTATCAATTGCCGGCCGTGGGGGACCAGGAGTCCGGCGGCCTGGGCGGCTTTTTCGGTAAAGGGTCTGGTTCCGGCGGCCTGCCGGGTATCTTCGGAGCTGGACATCAGGGCAAAGGGGACCGGCTCCCGGGTGTGTGTTCTGACCTGGAGGGGAGTCAAGTGATCGCACATGATTAACAGCCGGAAATCATGCCCGGCGGTCCGTAATCCTTCCAAAATGGGGGAGACTATTTTGGCGTCGAAATCTTCGATGGCCTTAAGTTTATCGTGGAGAAGTCCGGTGTGTCCGGCCTCGTCCGGGGCTTCCACGTGGACAAAGACAAAATCGCCTTCCCGCAGAGATTCCAGAGCCGCGTCGGCCTTGCCCTGGTAATTGGTATCCAGGTAGCCGGTAGCCCCGGGAACATCGATGACTTTGAGCCCAGCCAACCGGCCGATGCCTTTCAACAGATCCACCGCGGAGATAATGGCGCCGTCAAGGCCGTATTTTTCTTTTATCGTGGGCATGGCCGGAGCCGGGCCTTGACCCCATAACCAGATGCCGTTGGCCGGTTTTTTCCCTGCCGCGATTCGGGCTTTGTTGACATCGTATCGGGGTAGGATTTCCTGGGCCCGGTTCATTAATTTGACGATCAAGGCCTCCGGACCCAGCCGGTCAAGATAAGGGGCGATTTGTTGTCCCGGGATATCATGGGGGGGTATGGTATCGGCCTGGGCGTCGCCTCCATCAATGATCAGAAGGTGGCGGTAACTGACTCCGGTGTGGAAACTCAACCCAGGCCCGGCCAGGTCGGTCTTGAGTTGATCTATAATCAGACCGGATTCGGGGGTGGTGATGTGCCCTGCGCTGTAATCTCCCATGATTGTCCGGCCCTGGTCATCTGTTGCCAGGGTAACCAGATTCAGCCGAAAGGCGATCTGGCCCGGTTTCAACTGCAGACCCAGGCTGGCCGCTTCCAGGGGGGCCCGGCCGGTATGATAAACCCTGGGATCGTAGCCCAGGATATTTAAGTTGGCTACGTCGCTTCCCGGCGGCATACCTTCCGGGATGGTTTGGGCCAACCCCAGTTCGCCGCAAGATGCGATATGGTCCATGACCGGAGTTTGGGCGGCTTCTAAGGGGGTCAGTCCATTAAGTTCCGGGCAAGGGTAATCACCCATGCCGTCGCCGATTAGAATAAGATATTTCATGTTCCTCAACTTTCGATCCGGATGACCATGGTCGGGGGAACGACCACCTGGGTTTGATCTATTTCCGCAACGGCCGCCTGGACGTCTGCTTCTCTGGCCTCATGGGTGAGCATAATGACCGGTACGCCGTTACCGTTGCCTTTGCGGCCTTTTTGGAGCACCGCGGCCAGGCTGATGTTGTGTTTGCCCAGGATACCGCCGATGGTGGCCAGGACACCGGGTTGATCCATGGCGGTGAACCGCATGTAGTATTCCATGACCAGGTCGTCTATCGGCTTGAGTGACAGGTTGCTCATCCGGTCGGGCATGAAGGATAACGGCGGGACCCGAACGGAAATGCCGTTCAAGATGTTCCGGCCCAGATCAATCAGGTCTGAAACCACGGCCGATCCAGTGGGCATCCGGCCAGCGCCCAGGCCGTAAAGGAGAATGTCACCTACGGCATGTCCGGTAATATGAACGGCGTTATAGGCCTCAAGCACATTGGCCAGGACATGGCTTTTGGGGATCATGGTCGGGTGAACCCGGGCCTCAATGCCGTCGTCATGGATTCGGGAGATGGCCATCAACTTGACCCGGTATCCCAAGTCCGCCGCATAGGCGATATCGAGCGGGGTTAAACCGGTAATGCCTTCGATAAAGAAGTTTTTGTCGTGGAAGTCAACCTTGGCCCCGTAGGACAGGGAAATGAGGATGGCCAGCTTATGAGCCGTGTCTATTCCCTCCACGTCATAGGTGGGATCGGCTTCGGCATACCCCAGATTCTGGGCTTGCTTCAGAGCGTCAGCGAAGGCGACCCCCTCAAGGCTCATCTTGGTCAGGATATAGTTGGCCGTCCCGTTGAGGATGCCGCAGAGACGGAGGATGGAGTTGGCCGTGAGGCCTTCCCGGATGGCCCGGATCACGGGTATGCCGCCACAAACGCTGGCCTCGAAGGCGACATCCGTTTTTCCGGCTATGGCCGCGGCAAATATTTCGGCCCCATGGTTGGCTAGCAGGGCTTTATTGGCTGTCACCACGTGCTTGCCCCGTTTGATGGCCTCCAGAATAAATGTCCTGGCCGGCTCATAGCCTCCGATCAATTCAATCACAATTTGAATGTCCGGGTCGTTGATGACGTCATAGGCATTGGTGGTCAGGATAGTCGGGTCGACTTCGACACCCCGGTCCGTGGTCAAGTCCAGATCGGCGATTTTCTTCAAGTTGATATACGAACCCAGTTTGTCGCGGACGAGTTCCCGTTTATTCAGGAGAATATCCACCGCGCCGGCTCCGACGGTCCCAAAACCGATCAACCCAACCACAATATCCTTCATCGGCAACTCCTATGTAAAAACGCCCGGCCTAGACAAGCCGGCGATCAGATTGGCCGCCCGGCCGAGTCGGGAGGTGCTGGACGCCTGGTTCCCGGCCGGCCGGCCACGGATAATAATTATGAAGTCCTACATTACCTTACGTAACCCCCGGATGGCCTGATTGATCCGATGGGTATTTTCCACCAAGGCGAAGCGGACGTGGTCGTCACCATATTCTCCGAAACCGCGGCCGGGCGACACCGCCACCTTGGCCTCACGAATCAGCATCTTGGAGAATTCGACTGAGTCCATGTGCTTGTATTGTTCTGGAATTTTAGCCCAGACAAACATGGTCGCGGGAGGCGAGGCGACGGGCCAACCGATGCGGTTAAGGCCGGAAATCAGGCAGTCGCGGCGTTCCTTGTAGATCCCCACAATGTCCTTAACGCAGTCCGTGGGTCCGTTCAAGGCGATGATGGAGGCGATTTGAATGGGCTGGAAGGCGCCGTAGTCCAGGTAGCTCTTGATTCGGGTCAGGGAGTTGATCATATCCACGTTTCCTACGGCAAAGCCCATCCGCCATCCGGCCATGCTGTAGCTTTTAGACAAAGAGAAAAGCTCGACGCCGACATCTTTGGCTCCGGGAACCTGCATAAAACTGGGGGCGACATAATCGTCGAAAACCAGGTCGGCGTAGGCGAAATCGTGGATGACCATGATTTTGTGTTCTTTGGCGAACTCCACCACCCGCTCGAAGAATGACAAATCCACCACAGCCGTGGTCGGGTTATGGGGAAAAGAGATGATCAGCATCTTGGGGCTGGGCCAGGTTTGCTTATAGGCGGCCAGCAAATCTTCAAAAAAATCCCGGTCCTCGGCAATCGGAATGCTTCTCACGTCACCGCCGGCAATGATTGCGGAATAGGGATGAATGGGATAGGTCGGATTTGGGGCAAAGACCACGTCTCCCGGCGTAATCACGGACAAGACCAGATGGGACAGCCCCTCTTTGGCCCCGATGGTGACGATGGCCTCGGTCTCGGGGTCAAGCTCCACCTGATAGCGGCGGCTGTACCAGTCGCAAATGGCATGGCGCAATTTGGTGATGCCTCTGGAGGCGGAATAGCGGTGGTTGTGACCCTTCTGGACCGCCTCAACCATTTTGTCCACAATGTGCTTCGGGGTCGGGATATCGGGGTTGCCCATACCCAGGTCGACAATGTCTTCTCCCTTATGCCGCAGTTCCATTTTTAGAGCGTTGACTGTGGCAAAGACATACGGGGGAAGACGTTTCATCCTCCTAAATTCTTCCATGGAGATACTCCTTACCGTTTACCCGGCCTTAAACTCTTGCCCGGATAATAACGGCTTTTTAGACGTGGTTTAAATTATGCCGAAGGCGTGATGATATTGGGAGAAATTTCGTTTTGGTTAAGGATTTCCAGCCTCGCCGTTCGTCTAGTCAATCAAATAGTCGGTCAATTGATCCCATAGGCCGAGAACTTAAGGGATGACGTCAACAAAATGTGTCGCGGCTTTGCTTCGGCTGCGGTGTTTAACTTAAGACCGGAGAATCGGTAACCTTTGGCAGAAAGTGCACAAACAAAAAATATACTATATCGGACAACAAATGTCAAACAATTGGCGGCGTGTTTTTGTCTGCGAGAGTAACCGGCCCAAAACGGCCTCTGATCGTTTTCCTTTTTGAGGCGTCTTTATCGGGCTCCGGCCTTTAACGGCTGGGCGACGAAAAAGTTTGACTTTTACCCCAGGTGAGGCTAAATGATAAAGAGAGATCTGATCAAGTGTTTGGACAGGGGTATCCTTTCTTGAAGCAAAGACTACAATTGCCGGGGACCGGCATTTCGAGCGTCTGTTCTCAGGGGTTCGGGTGGCTGGCGATTGTCGGTAAAATCAGGAGATTAGATGGACCAGAAAAGCAAGTACGCCATGGCCGGCGTTGATATTGATCAGGGCAACCGGCTTGTCGATCGAATCAAACCCATCGCCAAGGCCACCTTCAGCCCATCCGTCATCACGGATATTGGTGGCTTTGCCGGGCTATATTCACTTAATGTTGATCGGTACGAAAGACCGGTGCTGATCAGTTCGACCGACGGCGTGGGGACTAAGTTGAAAGTGGCCATCCAAATGGATAAGCACGACACCATTGGCATCGACCTGGTGGCCATGTGCGTCAACGACATCGTCGTCCAAGGGGGTAAGCCACTTTTTATGTTGGATTATCTGGCTATGGGCAAGCTGGATACCGATAAGGCCGAAGCCATTATCAAGGGAATCGCCACCGGGTGCCTGGCCGCCAAGTGCTCCTTAATTGGCGGAGAAACAGCCGAAATGCCGGGATTGTACGCCGAAGGGGATTATGATTTGGCCGGATTCGTGGTCGGCGTCGTGGATAACGACAAGATCATCGACGGCTCGGGCATTGCCGTAGGTAATCAGCTCCTGGGCGTTGCTTCCAGCGGGTTGCACTCCAACGGCTATTCCCTGGTCAGAAAGATTTTTTTCGACCAATTGAACTGGTCCACCAGTCTGTACGTCCCTGAGCTTAAATGTACGCTGGGTGAAGAGCTGCTCAAGCCGACCAAAATTTATGTAGAATTGCTGATGAATCTTTGCCGCGACTGGCAATTGCACGGGATTGCCCACATCACTGGTGGCGGGATCACCGACAACTTACCCCGGGTTCTGCCCGGTTCCTGCCGGGCCGTGATCAAACGGCATAGCTGGCCTACTCCTCCGATATTTGACTTGATCAAGACACATGGCCAAATACCTGAGGAGGAGATGCTCCGAACCTTCAACAACGGGTTGGGATTGATCATCGTCACCAGCGAAAAGGACACGGCGGACATGGTCCAGCGGATCAAGGCGCTCAACGAAGAAGCTTATGTCATCGGCACCATAGAAGAACGCCCGGAAGGGAGTCCGCCCATCGAGTTTATCGACTAACCACCCGCCCGGGGCCTCCTAATTTATCTCTTAAATCGGCCAAAAGAAACCGGGAGAACGACCCTGCGGATGGAAAGGTTTTTTGCCTGTGTCGGTCAATACTGGATCGGCACCCAGGAATAGGTGTTAGGGCCATCGCACCGGATATGACCGATACCCGGAAAAGGCAGGTGCATCCCGGCCACCAACTCCTTGCTGTCTGCGGCCCGCTTGAATATAGCCTCCCGCACGGAGACGGCTTGTTTCTGATCCGTGTCGTACTCAATGGATACGTCCGGGCGGGAGAACTGGACCGCCATATTGTGCACCAAATCACCTATGATCAGGAGCGACTCGGCTCCGGTGCCGACTTCAAAGGCCGTGTGTCCGGGCGTGTGTCCCGGAGTTGGAACCGCTTTAATGCCTGGAATCAGCACCTCGTTATCCCCGAATGTTTTCCATCTTCCCAGGGCCATATAGGGATCGGCCACCGCATGGGCCATCTTGAAATGCCTCTTGAAGTTCTCCGGCGCCTTCTCCGCTTCAGCCGCAGACAGCCAATAGTCACTTTCCGCTTTAGCCACATAGACGACGGCCTTCGAGAACGCCGGCTTGCC
>JADFXY010000061.1:14303-14766 GCA_015233355.1 Deltaproteobacteria bacterium
TCATCACGGCATCAACCTGGGCCGGGTCATAACCTGCTGCCTTGAGGTTGCGCGCCACATCGCCGAGCTTCGGACCAAATACATTTCCCGCTCCGGCATCCACCAACACCAACTTTGAGCCGGTATTAATAAGATAAGCATTCACCGAAGTCTTAATCTTGGGGCTGCGGACAAACATGCGGGCGAGCAGGCCCTGAATTTCGGCTTCCGGCGCATTCCGCAGCTTATTCGGATCTTGCTCACTAAATCCGTCATAAAGGACCGTCACCTCAAATTGTCCGAGCATCATCCGGTAGTAGCCGGGGGCTTGGGTCTTGACCATGGGGGCTTCAGCCCAGACGTTGGAGAGGAGGAAGCAAAACAACAAAGCGCCAATCAGTGCCACCGGGACGCGCAGATGGTAAGCGGGAAAATTGTGCGTCATGGGAATACCTCCTTTTGGAAAATGTTAATTTGGTTAATG
>JADFXY010000620.1:0-2099 GCA_015233355.1 Deltaproteobacteria bacterium
GATAGAATAGCTACCACAAAAGTGGGCGGTATGCTATTGGTTTGCTCTGATCCTAAAGTGGTATACTTTTAAACCGGCGATTTTGGCATACTTCCTGACCGGCGGTAACAATACCTACCAAAACGAGAAATTCGATTTCCTGGGTTTTACCTTTAGACCCAGAAGGTCGAAAAATCGAAGGGGCAAGTTCTTCATCAACTTCAGTCCTGCGGTTGGAGAGAAAGCCGCCAAATTGATTAGAGGCACCATGAGCAGTTGGAGAATTCATCAGAAGAGTGATAAGTCACTTGAGGACATCTCCCGCATGTTCAATCCGGTAATTCGTGGTTGGATCACCTACTACGGCAGCTATTATAAGTCGGCTCTCTACCCGTTGTTTCGCCAATTAGACCAGTCTCTTTGTCGATGGGCCATGCGCAAATTCAAGCGCCTAAAAGGTCATCAGAGAATCGCAACCCATTGGTTGGGACGTATTGCTCAGCGTGAGCCGAATCTTTTCGCCCACTGGAAACTGGGCGTACGACCTGCGGCTGGATGATAGGAGCCGGATGAGCCGAGAGGTTCACGTCCGGTTCTGTGAGGGCGCAGGGGTGAGATTCCTCTGCGCTACTCGACGTAACATTTTCGTCGGGTCTCAAAAGGCGGCAGAACGGGTAATGGAAAGCATCGGCAGGTTTATCGAGAAGAAGCTGAAACTCGTGGTGAACAGGGACAAGAGCAAGGTTGCCTTGTCAAAGTTCGTGAAATTTCTGGGCATGACGATCATAGCTGGGTTTCTGGTTGTTTCATCTGTGTCGATGGCCCGAGCTATGGCCAAAGTCAAGGAACTGACGCCCCGAGGCACACACCTGACCCTGGAAGAAACGATAGAGCGGATCAACAAGTGGTACCTGGGCTGGAGCGGGTATTATGGAATGACCCAATATCCGATACAATTGAGCCGGATCGAAGCCCATGTCAGGCGACGCCTGAGGTCGCAAATCGTAGGTCAGCAGAAGAGACGGCGGCACTTGGTAAACAATCTGGTGAAGCGTGGAGTATCAAGGCGTTCAGCAGCAAATACGGCGTATAGCCATAACAGGAGATGGGCGTTATCGCACACAAGCGCAGTAGAACGAGCATATCCGAATCGCTGGTTTATCAATGTAATGAACCTGAAGATCATATCCGATAACTGCTATCCCCACTGGAAATCGGTCAACACCGGAATCAAGGTTACATGAGGAGCCGTGTACGGACCCGTACGCACGGTTCTGTGAGAGGACGGAAACCCCTTCTGGGGTTCCTCCTACTCGATGTTAGCCCAGGGCAGCGCCCCAATGCTGTTGAATTAAGCTTTTGAGGTCCGTTTCGAGGTCCGCACCACATTTTCGGCAGAGTGCCACAGACCGGGGTGCGAGCGTTCGAGGTTCCAATCCCCGTTTAATGGAGAACACCTATCATGTCAAATCGATTAACTTTTGAGCATGATTTCATTGACAATCTGATATTTTTATGGCATGAATACCTATATGAAACACCAAGAAGCACGATACCCATAACCTATTTTGCTCAGAAAGGAATTTGTCATGATAAATGTTATGAATGTGAGAGTTTGCCCAACATGCTAATATCATTAATAAATTTTTTAGTATTGTCCCCACCATCTCTGCCCCAAAGTATTACTCAACCCCAAAAAACTTCACTAGAAAACGTAAACTCCCCTTTCCCAAGCTCGTGGCCTCTATATTATCACTTGTGTCTAGTGGTAAAAACCAAGGTGTTGCCATACAGACTGCAGAACTCTTCAAAAATTCTAAACGAAGCGGCATCTGGGCCGATATCAAACCATTTGATCGCAGTGCCCTTACTCATGCTAGAAAAAAAGTCTCTTGGAAAGCCTTTCAAGACATCTTTCACCGAGCAGTCGAACTGGCTTATGAACTATGGCCGCAAGATTTCAGCTACCAATGGCACGGCATGTCAGTCTTTGGCGTTGATGGGTCTGACTACGACCTTCCAGCCACGGATGACATTCGCCGTAAGTTCGACCCCAATAGTGGGCTTCAGCATCCTGGGAAGGGCCATTACCCGCAGTGTCTTGTTACTACCATCTACGT
>JADFXY010000621.1:0-2098 GCA_015233355.1 Deltaproteobacteria bacterium
TTTTCCGCCCTATGTCTGGCCTCGGTTACTACTGTGGAAGATACGCTCAAACTAGTCAACAGGCGGGGCGAACTGATGCACCGGGATGCGTTAGCCCACCCTGGGACCATGGCCGCGGTCATCGGCCTGACCTCGGAGCAGGTCGCCCAGGCAGTGGCCTCCGCCCAAAGCAAAGGGATCGTGGCCCTGGCCAATCTTAACACGGCCGCCCAAACGGTCATCACCGGGGAACCTGAGGCCGTGTCTGCCGCCTCCCAGGCCGCCCAGGAAATGGGGGCCAAAATCATGAGCCTAAAAGTCAGCGGCGCCTGGCATAGCCCCTTAATGGCGGAAGCCGCCAAAGATTTTCAGCAATTCATGAGCGGGATCAGATTTAAAGCCCCCCGGATGTCCCTGGTCTTGAATGTCACCGCGGATATCTCAGACGACCCGAATGCCATCAAGGCCGTTATGACCAGGCAGCTCACCAGCCCGGTGAAATGGTATGAAGGCATCGAAAAAATGATTGCGGCCGGGGTGGATACCTTTGTGGAAGTCGGGCCCAAAAACGTCCTCACCGGAATGATGAAAAAAATCCTCCCCAAAGACTCCTCCGCCACAGTCTTCCAGGTGGGTGATCTGGCTAGCCTAAACAAATTCTTGTCCGGTCACAAAGGGTAGGATCATTTGGCGGTTTTAAGGAACGGACGGCGCGGAAGCGTCGTCCCCCGGGCGGGTGTGGGTTGAGACATTAGAATAGCTTGACAATGGCAATCGCAGCCCCAATAAGGGTCAGGCACATCCCAATATTCCACTTGATGAGGCTGACTTGCATTTGGGCTAAATCGGCCTTGATGTCTTTTCTTAAGCTTTCAATATCTTGTTGAGTAGCTGTTCCCAATCCCTCAATATCTCGTTGAGTGGCTGTCCTCAATCCCTCAATATCTTTCTTGGTGGATAATCCCAGCTCTTCAATATCTCGTCGTAATCCCTCAATATCTCGTTGAGTGGCTGTCCTCAATCCCTCAATATCTTTATTGGTGGATAATCCCAGCTCTTCAATATCTCGTCGTAATCCCTCAATATCTCGTTGAGTGGCTGTTCCCAATCCCTCAATATCTTTATTGGTGGATAATCCCAGCTCTTCAATATCTCGTCGTAATCCCTCAATATCTCTTTTTGTCGCCATGTCAGAGAGTTGCTGTTTGAGCGTCTCCCGTAAAATTTCGGACAATTCCCGGCTTGTGGTATCGGGCAACCCACTCTTGGACAACCGGTCATAAACTGATAGAGTATCAAAGTATTCCATCCCTCATCTCCTTTTGAGTATATTAACATGACCGGCCGGTTAATCTCAACTATAAAATCGTCTTGCCGGGCGTTAAAACCTGACTATCGGTCGCTTACCCCAAGAGTTATTTTTTTCGGAATATCCGGCAGGTCCCACGAAATTTTTCATGGGCATGAAGATTCCGTCATGCTGACAAAAGATGCTCCGTAGGCGGTCTCGTAGATAAAATAATTAATAGATACATACCCCTCTCATCTATCTTAGTCCATCAATACCATATAGCAAATGCGATCAATTTTAGTAGAATTAAACCTATCATATTTTCAATTCCCGGACAAGCAAATTCCCCATTGCCACGCCCCCACCTTAGATGCGCCCGATGATACTTATGGGTTCCTTTTTCCATCAGGCCGCCCCAACCGGTCAAAAAATTTCTTCCCCGAGATTAGTATTGCCTTTTCCGGCTAGCCTGGGGCATAATAACTCTGGCGGTAAGGAATGGACGACCTTGACACGTTGTCGGCCTATAACGACCTCAAGGTAAGTAACCGTAACATCTACACTAAACTGCACGTGTCACATAACTGCAGGATCAGGTAAAGCCAGATAAATTTTCAAGCCAAAAGGTAATCTGAATGAAAAATTGTAAAGATCTACGTTCTCTGCGGCGCATGTTAAACAGGTTTTGCCTTTGGAGTATCATCCTTAATGCAGCCTTCCTGTTCGCTGATAGAGCCCCCGCTACAGCAGACATCCATACACTGACCAAGACCTGTACTACTCTCTGTCAGGGTTTGCCCGGTCTGACGCCTGCTGAATGTCAAAAAA
>JADFXY010000622.1:0-2079 GCA_015233355.1 Deltaproteobacteria bacterium
TTGAAGTGCCTACCCTGGACGGCAAAACCTTAAGCGTTAAAGTCCCACCAGGAACTCAGAGCCACAGTAAGTTGCGACTAAAAGGATACGGACTCCCCTTTTTCAACAAGCGCGGCACCGGGGATGAGCACGTCAAGATAATTGTCCAGGTCCCCGCCAACCTGACCAAAAAGCAGAAACAGATCATTCAAGAGCTGGAACGAGAAGGTATTTGAGGCGCCTTTATGGTTACGGGTGGCAGGTTGCATATTGCGGATTAATGTCATCGACTTTGGGATGGGTTATCGAACGAATCGCTTTAAGATGCTGAGTACGGGTGGCGGGTTCGATCCAGGGAATAATATGATTATCAGGAACAGGTCCAACACCCGGAAGTGTTACCGGAAGACCCGGCCATGACCATGGTATCCCTTGAAATTCCCTATGACCCCGGTTGCCGATCCCTGATGATTGAGGCACATCACCTGGGTGCGGACGTCAGCCCCAAAGAGGTCGGCTCCTCCAGGCAAAGTGACCACCTGAACCAGGCCGTCAGGCAGGCGGAACCGCATCTGGTTTCCCTTTTCTCCGGACCAGAACCAGCCCTGGTGGTGATCAATGACGCCACCCGCCCCACCCCGACCGCCGAAGTTTTAACCGCCCTGCGTCGGGCCTTCCCCCTGGCCGGGTTTGATCTGCTGGTGGCCGCCGGAACCCATCGTCCCCCGACTGAAGAGGAATATCTCAAACTCTTAGGTCCCCTTTATCCCGTCCTGCGTGATCGCGTCCAGGCCCACCAGAGCCGGGATGAAGCGACCATGGTCAGGATCGGTCAAACCTCGGCCGGGACGCCGGTGTCCATCAACCGGCGATTCATAGACGCCCGGCGGGTATTGATTATCGGCTCGGTGGCGCCCCATTATTTTGCCGGTTTTACGGGCGGCTTCAAGGGCATCGTGCCAGGCCTGGCCTCATCCGAGACGATCCTCCGAAACCATTGGCTGGCTATGTCGGTTGAGGCGGCTCCGACGAGGTTGACTGGAAATCCGGTTTATGCCGATATCATTGAGGCGGTCGCCTTAGTTCCGTCCAAGGATGAGATGCTGGGTTTGATGACTGTCTTAGACGGAGGCAACCGCGTCGCGGCGGCCTTTTGCAGTGACGTGGCCACGGCTTTTGACCAGGCCGTGACCGTGGCCCGGGAGATCTACGTGGTCCCGGTGGGCCGACCGGCGGATATCGTTATCTCCGTAGCCCGCGACCCTCTCCACAAAACATTTTATCAGTCTCAAAAACCATTGGAACACGGTAAGATGGCGGTTAAGGCAGACGGCATTGTGATCCTGGTTATGCCCTGCCCTGACGGGGTGGGACCGGAGAGCTTTAAACAAATGATCAACGACGCGGCTCAGTATACCGTCAAAGAATTGAAGGAATTGAAGGCTGGGCGATATCAATTGGGATTTCATCGGATTATTCGGAATGAGTTGTTTCTTGAGCGGGGCCGCATTTTCGCCGTCACCGACCTGGACCCGAAATGGCTGAAAAAGATGTCCATCCAGCCCATGCCTTCGGTCCAGGCCGCGGTGGATCAGGCCATCAGTTTGATGGGACCGGCGGCCAAGACTCATGTCCTGCGCAACGGGAGCCTCACCGTCCCTTTAATCACCGAATGATATCATAAACTAATACCTTTGCACCCCTCACGGTTACCCTTTCTATCTATGCCGCCTATGGACGCAGCAGTAACTGAGAAGTTTGGCCACGCAGGACCGGCCTGGCTGGTCAAAAACCGGGAAGTGCTGATCGATGCCCTGATTCTGGTTTTGATCTGGGTCTTCCTGCTCAGCTTTTTTGAGCCGCACTATCTTTTCTCTCAGACCATCACCACGGGCGGCGACACCGGTTCCCACTTTTACACAGCCAAATTTCTAAAGGATAACCTTTTGCCTCTGGGCCGGATAACCGGCTGGTGTCCCGGCAATTACGCCGGCTACCCTGTCTTTCAATTCTATTTCCCCCTGCCCTTCGTCTTGATGGCTTTTTTGGCCTATCTCATTCCTTTGACTATCTCTTTTAAATTGATCAGCATCGCCGGAG
>JADFXY010000623.1:0-2072 GCA_015233355.1 Deltaproteobacteria bacterium
TTCTGGGGCTCTCTCGCCCCCATTCCGGGGCCGCGGCTGTGCCACGAATCCGGGCCGGCCGATCATCGTTATCAAGACCGGGAAACCCTGTCCTACACTCTGACCCAAGATCTGACCACGGCCTTAACCACGACTGCGAATCAAGCCTACCGGACGGAGATAAATGATATTTTGCTCACGGCGCTGGCCCGGGCCATGTCTCGTCAAACCGGATACAAGGATCTATTGATTGACCTGGAAGGACACGGCCGGGAGGAGATCATTCCAAACGTCGATATCAGCCGGACCGTGGGTTGGTTCACCAGTATTTATCCCGTGATGTTGCATCTGCCCGAAGTTGATGACCCCGGCCGACAAATTCAACATATTAAGGACACCCTGAGACGCATCCCCCACAAAGGGGTTGGATACGGTTTGTTGAACTATGTTACTTCTACAGAAAATAAGCGTGACCCGGCCTTTGATTTGAAGCCGGAAATTAGTTTCAATTACCTGGGCCGGTTCGACTCTGAAATCGATGGAGGCTGGTGGCGGCTGATTCCCGAGCAGGTCGAAAACCAGGTGGGGCTTTTAGTCGAAAGGGTTCACCCGATTGAAATAGAGGGCCTGGTCCTGGATGGGCGGTTGGAACTATCCCTGGCCTATCCTCGGGCCGGTCTGAGCCGGGAATCCGCCCAAAATTTGTTGTGGGCCTTTGTGGAGGAATTGCGCACCCTGATCTTTCACTGTACCAGCCGGTTCAGTGCCGGGCCGCCCCTCGATAACTTCACTTACCAGGAGTTAAGCTCCGATGACCTGTCTCATCTCCTGGCGGCCTATGGTATCGCCCAGGACAATCTTCAGGATATCTATCCGCTCTCACCCATGCAAGAAGGCATGTTGTACCACAAACTGTACGAAAGTGATTCGGTGGCCTACTTTGAACAACTGTCGTGGCCGATGGCCGGCCGGCTGGATGTGGCTGCTTTTCAGTCTAGCTGGGACAATTTATTGAACCGCCATGATGTCTTCAGGACCGTTTTCGTCCATAAAGGCGCCCCGCTACCCTTGCAACTGGTCTTGAAACAACGCCGGATCGACTTCTCCTTTGAAGACCTCAGCCTCAAGGACCCATCGCGGCAACAGGACATCCTGGCCGCGGCCCGGCAGCGCGATCTCGCCAAAGGGTTCGATCTGAGCCGGGACGTGTTGATGCGGGTCACATTATTTAAGCTCGGCCCGGAGTCATATCAGGTCATTTGGAGCCATCACCACATCGTCATGGACGGATGGTGTTTATCGATTATCATAAATGAATTACTCTATTTTTATCAAACCTTGACCATCGGACCCGTGTCACCGGAATTGGCCCCGGCAGTGCCCTACCGAGGGTACATCAAGTGGTTGGAAGAGCAAAACCGAGACGCGGACCGGGACTATTGGACAGATTATCTGGCCGGATATGAACGACCGGCCTCTATCCCCAAGCTTGGCGATACCCATGGCCAGGCGGAATCCACGGCTGACGTGGTACTATATGATTTGGATCCGGAAAATACGGCCCGACTCAGCCAGATGGCCGCCCGGTGTCAAGTCACGATCAATACCCTGATCCAGGCCATGTGGGGCCTCCTGCTGAGTAAACTCAATGGGGTCGACGACGTGGTCTATGGCGCCACGGTCTCGGGCCGGCCGGCCGAGGTGCCGGGCATTGAAAATATGGTCGGTCTGTTCATCAACACCGTGCCCATTCGGATCAGGATGACCACGGCCCAATCATTCCCGGAATTGGCCAGGCAGGCGCAGGCCGAATGGCTCAGCGGCGAGCCTCACCATTACCTCTCCCTGGCTGATATTCAAGCGGTCAGCCCCCTGAAACGCGATTTGCTGGATCAGGTCCTGGTGTTTGAAAACTACCCCTTCGGCGAGGCACTGGACAGAATCCAAGAGGAATATCAGTTGGGATTCACTATCGGCCAGGTGGAGGTATATGAACAGACCAGCTATGACCTGACCATCGTAGTAAATCCGGGACCGAAGTTGCACTTTGAATGGCGTTACAACTCCCCGGCTTACAGTAACCGGCAGATTAA
>JADFXY010000624.1:0-2058 GCA_015233355.1 Deltaproteobacteria bacterium
ACCCGATCATCCGTCGACGGTTTTCGCGCCGCGGATACAAAGATCTATTAATTTCCGGCCGGTAATCCGAATCTGCTCAGAGACGTCCTGAACTGTGAAGAAAGATAGGCCGGCGGCCGGCCGGTTGGCCGGGAAAAAAGGCGCCGGCGGCCGACTCATCCAGGTTAAGATTTCCATAACCCATGAATATTGCAGTAGGCTCTGCCGGTAACCTGGTTGGCTTCGATCAAGAAAGAAGCTTCCGGGGCTTGACCGGGGCTCAAGAATTGGCGATAGGCTTTCCCATCGGCGATGAGTTCTATCCACTCGATGTAATGCTTTTCTTCCATCGGATGAGCCACGGCGCCCACCTTGATTTTGAAGCCGCCGCTGATTTTTTCCACCACCGGGACATGCTTCTCCTTGGACGCGTCAACCGTGTTTTCCTTGAGCAAAGCCATGGGCTGACCGCAACAGACCAATTCACCACCGGCCCCGTGTAGCACTTCCACGATATTTCCGCACAGTTCACACTTGTAAACTTCCAATCTTTCAGCCATCGGGTTAGCTCCTTTCATATTGCAGTTGGGGATTATTCAAAATTCTGTAGTCAGGGTGCTGGACCTGGTCAAAAACCATAAAGCAGTTTCGGTTGGCCGCCCGGACTAAACCGGCCTGGACGAGACATCGTTGGGAATTCTGCACTCGTACGTAGATGGGGGTTACCAGTTTTCTCCCAGAAGTTCAAAATGATCCTGAGGATGGACGCAGGCGGGGCAATTCTTTGGAGCTTCGGTGCCTTTATGGAGATAACCACAGTTACGGCAACGCCAGACAACTTCGCCGTCTTTCTTGAACACCTTGCCCGATGCCACATTAGCCATCAAATCCTCATACCTTTTGGCGTGTTGTTTCTCGGCCACGGAAATAGCCTCGAAGGCGATAGCCACGGCTTCAAAGCCTTCTTCCCGGGCTATCTTGGCAAAGGTGGGGTACATCTGGGTCCATTCGTAGTTTTCCCCGGCCGCGGCCGCTTTCAGATTTTCCAGGGTGGTCCCGATGACTCCGGCCGGAAAGGGCCAGGAAATCTCCACATCGCCACCTTCCAGAAATTTGAAGTACCTTTTGGCATGTTCTTTTTCCTGGTTGGCCGTTTCTTCAAATATGTCGGCAATCTGGACATATCCTTCTTTCCTGGCTTGACCGGCGAAATAGGTATAGCGGTTCCTGGCTTGGGACTCTCCGGCGAATGCGGTCAGAAGATTCTTTTCTGTCTTTGAACCTTTAATTCCCATCTGGTCTATCCTCTCTGCTGAAAAGTTTTCATATAGGGCGAAGTTTTTCTCCGCCCGGTTCAATCGATTTAGATTTCAATGACCAGGCGGCCAAAGATGAAATAAGTCATCCGGTCAAACCCATTTTGCCGGCTTCGGTAACGGCGTAGGTACACCGGACCGGGCTATCCACGTAGCCCAAGGTTTTCAGCGTCTTAATTTTGTCGGTAACGGTTTTTGAATCTAAGCCGGTAAGGGCGGCAATATCTTTAGGGCGGGACGGCTTATCTTGCCCTACCAGCATCAAAAGGATTCTTTTGTGGTCATAATCCAGTTCGGTGGTCTGATTGGGTTTGCCGGGCATGGTCGTTTCTCCGTCATTTGCATTAAGCGGGTTGGGGTTCTTAAGTTCGGCGCAATTGGGACACCACCCAACGTACTCCAGCCGGTGTCCGGTAATGACATAATCCGTAAATCCGGAGGTAGCTTCCTCTATTCCAGGCGGCGGTTTGATTTGAATATCGGCGACCCGATCGCATTTCAGACACAAGGCATGGTAGTGCCGGGTTACGTTGCCGTCGAACCTTTTCTGACTCCCGGATAATTCCAGTTTCTGGATGAGTCCCTTTTCCGATAATTGTTCCAGGTTACGGTAAACCGTACCCAGGCTGATTTTAGGGATTTGCTTCCGGACCATCAAGAATAGCTCGTCAGCCGTCGGATGCGACATCAACTTTCTTAGATTTTCAAGAATTACTTTCCGTTGGTGGGTCATAACGTTTAACCTTGCTATTTAATTATTGCG
>JADFXY010000625.1:0-2054 GCA_015233355.1 Deltaproteobacteria bacterium
TGGCCTTCAATGATCATTATATGGACGTCGACTATGACCTGTCCGATATCATGTTCATTACTACAGCCAACACTCTCTACTCCATTCCCCTGCCGCTCCAGGATCGGATGGAAATCATTCGCCTGCCTGGGTACACGGAAGACGAAAAGTTAAATATCGCCAAACAGTTCCTGCTCCGAAAACAACAAAACGCCAACGGCCTTAAACCAGAACAAATTGAGTTTTCCGACAATGCCATCCTGAGCATTATCAGGGAATACACAAAAGAATCCGGAGTCAGAAACCTGGAACGGGAAATAGCCTCTGTTTGCCGCAAGGTGGCCAAAGAAGTTCTTAAGTCGGGGACCGACAAGCTCATGAAGGTGTCATCTTCCTCCATTGCCAAGTACTTGGGCGTGCAGAAATACAGGTATGGAAAGACGGAAGAAAAGAATGAGGTCGGGCTCACCACCGGATTGGCCTGGACGGAAGTGGGCGGTGAACTGCTCCAAACTGAAGTGGTCTTAATGCCGGGCAAAGGCAGATTAATCATCACCGGCAAATTAGGCGAGGTGATGCAAGAGTCCGCTCAGGCGGCCATGAGTTACGTCCGGTCTCGGGCCAACAGTATCGGCCTGCCTTTGGATTTCTACCAAAAAGTGGACATTCATATCCATGTCCCTGAAGGAGCTATCCCTAAAGATGGTCCATCGGCCGGAATCACTATCGGCACGTCCATTGTCTCCGCCCTGCTTAAAAAACCGGTCAAAAACGATGTCGCCATGACCGGCGAGATTACCTTGCGCGGCCGGGTGCTGCCAATTGGTGGGTTAAAGGAAAAATTGATCGCGGCCAACCGGGCCGGCGTTAAGACAGTCATCATTCCCAAAGAAAACGAAAAAGACCTTAAGGATATCCCAAACAACATTTTGAGATCAATGAATATTGTTCCCGTAGATCATATGGATCAGGTATTAAGGGAAGCCCTGGCCCTAAATCACCCCGACGAGTTGTTCATCAACCCTATGCCGGAACCATTTAGTCTATTTCAGCTTGAAGATATAATTCCCTCTTCGGAGATCCGGACTCATTGATGTTGCTGCCCCAGCTTGAGTCGATATTTCCCGGAATTGTTCGTTACAATCGAAAACCCCAAAAAACGCAAAGGAATAATTAAATTTCTTTGCGTTTTTTTGTTTCTCGCGATATGCTATCGGTTTGAAGTTTGACAAAGAAGAAATCTCTGGTCTCCAGAGCTATAAGGATGGCCAATGAATAGAAAAAATATGAATATGATAACCGAACAGCCAAAGGAAGACGGCTTCCTTCCTTCGTTAGAGGCCAAAGTTCTTGTTGAAACCATTGGACGAGACGGGAAGAGAATCGGCGGTCGATCAGTGATTGTGGGAGCCAAGAAAGGCGTCTATTTGGCCATTGATACGCCCACGGTCAAGGGCACCCTCATCACCTCATTAGCCGGAAGCGATAATTACATCGTTAGATTGTTGGATGACGAGACCTTGTTGGGGTTCAAATGCCGGGTCATTAGTTCGACCATGTCGCCTGCTCCGATCATTTTCTTGACCTTTCCTAGTCATATCGAACGCATGGACAAAAGACGCCATCGGCGCTTCGAAGTCCGGATAAGTGCTGGATTGTCTATTCAATCCCGCGAGCAAAACGGTCCGGCCGGCCCTTTCACGGCCACAGTACGTGACATGAGCAAAACCGGTTGCAAAATCAGTACAGATGTGCTCCTAAGTATCAACCAACTGGTATTTTTGTCTATTCCTTATTCAGCCGAGCAGAATGTTGAGCTTGAGGCCACTGTAGTTCATAAGGATGACAAAACGGATCAGCCATGTATATATGGCCTGGAATTTTCAGGGATCAGCCATCCGATGGCCGAAAGAGTCCTATCCAGGATAATAGTCTCTCGGGAAAAATTGCAGGGCGAGTTCCAAGAATTACTGATGGGCATAATCAACCAGCTCTATTCTGAGAATGAATCTGAATTCAATGAGCGGCTCGATCATTTTATTTCGGAATTGCTAACTGACTTTAATCTAAACGAT
>JADFXY010000626.1:0-2049 GCA_015233355.1 Deltaproteobacteria bacterium
TAAAATATCCGCTATTTCCAGATCACGTTTGTACGTCTTGCTGAAAAAATACGATATCCCCTACTACCAGCCTTGATAGTTGCTGGTTGCTGGTTGCTCTTATGAGGCAACCAGAAACAAGATAGTTTTGTTGAAGGAGTCTTTCCCCCATGCCTTTCTGGTCAGGCTTGTTTTCAGCCAAATTAAAATCTCTATTAATCCTCCGGCAATGAATCCCTTTTCCTCTTTTAAAGAATCATTCTTTCTTTCAGGACTGCCTCGGGAAGCCTTCATTTCTCTCTCCGGCCGCTCTCCAGTTTGCCTAACAAATTAAAATTTAAACAATATACAGCTTCCGCCGTAGCCTCAAACAAATAAAACGTCATCTCCGTTTTCAATCCTGAATCCCGCACCCAGTATAACGGTTTCACCCGCCCTCGTCTGATTTTGCCAGGCACCCATCTCCATCCTTCCGACATAATTCAACTAATATTTTACGGCCCGGCCATCCGGATGGTTGGCACGTTTGTTGATAGAGAAAAAGGTAGTCGGATCTGCTTGACTGCATGTGAATCATAGCATTTAAATCAACACATCAAAAACTATCTGGTCGAAACGCCACCCGGCTCCTGTTATTAAGCTCAAGCATACCGGTTGAAAGGAGGATCGAATATGAATCTATTATTCTACGCCAAAACTGATGATGGTCTTGCGGGACGGCTCCGGTCAGAGATTGAAACTCTGGTCCCCAAGTCAGACCTCGACATCTGTCGCACTATGGATGATATGTCACGCCGGCTTCGTCAACCCCTTAAGGACATGACACTCGGCATCGTGTTTACCGACAGTAAGGAGGATTTGTTGGGGTTATTGCTTATTCGTGATCTTCTCCTGGATGTCAAAATGATCCTTATTCTCCCTGACAAAGAAGAGAATACTGTGGCTGTAGGTCATGCTTTGTATCCGCGCTACATGAGTTATGCAGATGGCGATCTTCAAGATGTCGTGGAGGTGATCAGGAAATGCCTGACCATCAGTGCCCGAAATGGACAACCTCAATACTGCGGTTATGCCGCCGCCACCGCCTAGAATTATGCCATGCAACCAGGATTGCCTTGCAGTTATGAATAGAAGTAAGACCGCCTGCATCTTGTCTCAGCCCTGCAGGCACCCGGATCTATGAACATTTCTAAATGTTTTGAGGGCCAATAACCACGTCTGGCATCACCTTGATGGAGGGGGGCCCATTTCTTAAGTGTCGTCAATGGGAGTTTTTCAATGTATAATCAGAAATTAGGGACAAAAATCGGAGGAGCTTTCAGCGCCTTTATCGTGGTCGCCTGCGTCCTGGGCGGCGTGGCAGTGTGGCACATGGGTCGGGTCAAAAGTAGTTCCGAGAAGCTGTCTAAAGCATTCGTACCGGAGGTGGCCATCGCCAACAACCTGGAGAGATCCGCCCATTCGACCATGCTGGCCATGCGGGGCTATGCCTTGAGCGAGAATGAAAACTATCTGGCCGAGACCGGAAAGAACCTGGCTCTGGTCAAGCAATACATCGCTGAAGCCACCGACCTGGTCGCCAGGTCTCCACATTTGACGTTGCTGGGGGAGGCGGTAACCAAAACAAAAGCCAGAGTCGTGGAGTATGAAAAAATGGTCGCAGAAACCGTGACCAAAAATCAGGAACTGGCCCGTATCAGGAAAACCCTTGACCGGGCGGCTGCCGATTATATGCAAAACTGCAGTGCATTCTTGACCAGCCAATGCGAAACCATGAGAAAAGAGATCGACGAAGGTGTGAGCAAAGGCATGTTGGAGGAACGGTTAGATAAAATCATTCTGTCCGGTGACATCACCGGCCTGGTCAATAAAGTTCAAGTGGCCAATTTTAAGGCTCAAGCGCTAAACGATCCGAAGTTGATCCAAGAGGCCGTAAAGATTTCCGACAGCATCGAACAAAAACTCCGAGACCTCAAGTCCATCACCCGGCAGGAAATCAATCTCCGGGAAATTGAGGAAAGCCTTCAGGCCAGCCGGACCTACAAAAACGCCCTGACCAACCTGGTCCAT
>JADFXY010000627.1:0-2042 GCA_015233355.1 Deltaproteobacteria bacterium
GACTATTTAAAAACCCCTGACAAAAACACCAAGCGGCCCTATTCCTCCCGATACATCGGCTCGCTGGTCGCGGATTTTCACAGAAACCTCCTCTATGGCGGCATATTCATGTATCCGGCGGATCTTAAGAGCGGCAAATCCAAGGGTAAGCTGCGCCTGATGTGCGAATGCGCCCCTCTGGCCTTTGTGTGTGAGCAGGCCGGCGGTTATGCCAGCGATGGTAAACGGAATATTCTGGACATTGAGCCGACCGCCCTCCATCAACGGGTGCCTTTGTATATCGGATCACGCTCCGACGTCTTGATGGCGGAAAAGTTCCTGGAAGGATAATAGACTTTGCTGGTGCTGGGAATTGATACCTCCTGTGACGACACGGCGGCCGCCGTGGTCAAAGACGGGAGGATTATCTTATCTAATATCATCTCCTCCCAAGACGAGGTTCACCAAAGATACGGCGGCATTGTCCCGGAATTGGCTTCCCGGAGACACATGGAGTCCATCACCCCGGTGATCAAAGCGGCCCTGGGCCGGGCCGGCATCACCCTCGATGACTTAACGGGGGTGGCCACCACCTACGGACCGGGCCTGACCGGCTCCCTTTTGATCGGATTGATGGCCGCCAAGTCTCTGGCCTATGCCCGGGAGCTGCCGTTTATCGGCGTCAATCACTTAGAAGGTCATTTTTCGGCCCAATTTCTGACTGCCGACCCGCCGGAATACCCATACCTGGCCCTGGTCGTATCCGGTGGGCATACCAGTATTTTCTTAGTCGAGGCCCCCGGCCGGTTCTTTCTCTATGGCCAGACCAGGGACGACGCGGCCGGAGAAGCCTTTGACAAGGTGGCCAAGCTGCTGGGGCTGGGTTATCCCGGCGGCGTGGCCATCGACCGGCTGGCTGAACGGGGCAACCCCCAGGCCATCCGCTTCCCCCGGTCATTGATGGACGGGAATAATCCCGACTTCAGTTTCAGCGGTCTTAAAACATCTGTTGTCCGCTTTGTCGGTTCACCCGAGTTTAAGGATGTCTCGCTGGAAGATTTGACGGCGTCGTTTCAGGAGGCGGTGGTGGAGGTCCTGGTGGCCAAGACTTTGACGGCGGCCCAATTGACTAAGGTCAACCGGGTGGTCATATCCGGAGGAGTCGCGGCCAATCGATGTTTGCGGGCCAGGTTCCAAGACCAGGCCGACCGCTGTGGAGTAAGGCTCTATCTCTCACCTCCTATCCTCTGTACCGATAACGGGGCTATGATTGCCGCGGTGGGCACGGTTTATCTCCAGGCCGGATGCCGCCACGACCTCACCTTAGACGCGGTTTCCCGCATCCCCACGCCCAGAATACCCGGATGACCCGGTAAGTTTATCTGACCTGGGAGCCCCGGCCTTGTCCCCTAAAAATTCCGGCAGCCTTAACGGTCCTTGTTTTCCATGACCGTCCTGATGGTTTTTGAAATCTCCTGCATTAACATGGGTTTCATAACCAGACCCCGGATACCGGTAGCCTGGATCGTTTCAGGGGTCACGGAAGAGCTAAAACCAGTGCACAGGATGATAGGGATGTCACGCCTGATTTTTAATAATTCTTTGGCCAGTTCCAGGCCGGTCATCTGGGGCATGGTTTGGTCCGTAATAACCAGATCAAACCTGCCGGGCTCTGACCGGAAAAGCTCCAGGGCCTCCAAGCTGCTTGTTCTCATGGTTACCTGATATCCCAAATGCTGCAACATCCGGGCCCCCATTACCACCAGGGACATTTCGTCGTCTATTAGAAGAATTCTTTCAGAGCCTGATTCCAATGATTCTTGTAAAGTTACGGCCGGGCCGGTGTCAATGGAATGCCTGGGCAAGTAGATACTGAAGGTTGTCCCGTGGCCCGGTTCAGAATATAGTTTTATCACTCCCCGATGGCTTTCGACAATGCCGTGAACGGTGGCCAATCCCAGGCCGGTTCCTTCACCAATCCCTTTTGTTGTAAAATATGGTTCAAATATTCTGTCCTGGATTTTAGGGTCAATCCCTGGGCCTGTGTCATTTATTCTGAGGCA
>JADFXY010000628.1:0-2036 GCA_015233355.1 Deltaproteobacteria bacterium
GGACAAGCCGAAGGGGTTGCCGATGGCTATCGCTGTTTCACCGATCATCAAGTCATCGGAGTTGCCCATGGCAATCGAAGGAAGCGGTTTGGGTGAGTTGATCTTTAACACCGCCAGATCCGTGTCGGGATCGACCCCCACCACTGCGGCTTCCAGGGTCCGATCTTCACCCAAGGCCACCGTAATTTTAGTGGCCCGGACCACCACATGATAATTGGTCAGCACAAATCCTTTCTTGCCGTCGACAATCACTCCGGAACCCAGGCTGGTCTGGGTATACTGACGGCTGGGTTCAAAAAAATCTCGGCGACGGTCAACGAGTGTATGACCAATCGGTGTTACTGGTTTGCTGTTCTAAGAATTCTTTAAACGCCTTTTGATATTTGGGCAGCCGCAGTTTTCCTTTGATTGACCTCTTATCGGATAGTTTGATCTGTGTCGAAGGTTCAAAGTAGGCCACGGCATTCTTTTTATTCAGGACGAAGGGTGGCGCTCCCCGCATCAGGAGGAAATAGCTGGCGATGAGAGATCCCGTCCGGTGGTTCCCTTCGATGAATAACTGTGGTTGACTGAGTACGCCTATGTACATTTCGGCGGCGATCTTGAATGCGGAAGACTCGTTGTTTTTTTTGTACCATTTCTTGATGGGCTGAATCAGGGTATAAAATCTTTTTTGTGTTTCTTGCAGGTGTATATTGTATTCAAATCTTACAGCCGGATCGTTCCCGCACAGAATAATATGATTCATTTCCATTAAGTGCTCGATGTTATCCGGAAATATTTTTACCTCCCGGGCCACCAGATGGTCCAGATAATGATAACCCGCCACCAGGTTCTGAATGATCTCATCGGTGATATATTCCCTTTTCATGGTCAAAAAGCTGTTTATCTGATCGAAGTCCCTCTGCACTTCTTCCAGCGACATGATAATCTGGTCTAAGTTTAATCTTAAAGCTCGCTTGCCCATAGTTCGATATTGGCCGGTCCAAAGTTTAGTTGTTCAATGCCTCTGATCGGTTAGTCAGAAATAATAAAACTATATCGTGATTGCCGATCAAAAGTCAAATGGCAATTAGACAACCTGAAGCAAAGAGATAGACAAGGGATGTGAATTAACGGCAAAGCTTGCCTATCGAAATCTCCTTTTGGGTCTGGCTGCTTTGGCTGAGGCGGCGAGAGACGGCTTGACATTTCGGCTATGGAAAATTATCATAAGAAATTAATTGGGGATAGGTCGGGCTGTGGCCGAGGGGCAAGGGACGTCTTTGTTTGCAAATATAATCGTGTCAAGTATAATAGTCGGTCATAATGAGGAGATGTCTATTCATGACGAATCAGATCAAGACCACCGTTTTGTTGACCGTCCTGACCGTGATCATCCTGGTTTTTGGTCAGGCCATGGGTGGCCGGGGCGGGCTGTTTATCGCCTTTATCCTGGCTGTGATCATGAATTTTGGGAGTTACTGGTTTTCCGACAAGATTGTCCTGGCGATTTACCGGGCGGAAGAGATTGATCTCAAGGAAGCTCCCCGGCTTTATGCCGTGGTTCGGGAACTGGCTCAGGCCGCCGGCCTACCCATGCCGCGTCTTTACCTGGTTCCGGATGAGTCTCCTAATGCTTTTGCCACCGGTCGCAATCCTGAAAATGCGGTTGTGGCTGTAACCCAGGGGATCCTCAATACCCTCAGTGAAACCGAGTTGCGCGGCGTCTTAGCGCACGAGCTGGGGCATATAAAGAACCATGACATCTTGATCGGGTCCATTGCCGCCACCTTGGCCGGGGCTATCATGATTTTGGCCGATATTGGTAAGTTTGCCGTCATATTCGGAGCCGGGCGGGGCGATGACGAAGATAGCGAAGGGATAGTGGCCACACTGGTTATGGCTATTGTGGCGCCGATTGCGGCCATGTTGATTCAATCGGCTATTTCCCGGTCTCGTGAGTTTTTGGCCGACGCATCCGGAGCCAAGATATGCAAGAGCCCTGACTCGTTGGCTGATGCCTTGCTCAAGTTGGAACAAGGCTGCGCTGCGGT
>JADFXY010000629.1:0-1486 GCA_015233355.1 Deltaproteobacteria bacterium
ACGCCATTCACCCGGACCTGGACCATCACGGACAACTACGATACCGGCACGGCTGTGGTTATTTCAAAAAGCATCTCGGTGAGCCTCTCCGGCCCTCCTCCGACCCACACGTTGGTCTATACGACGGTGGTGGCTAGATGAGACGATATAAATACGAGGGACGACGAGATTCCCAGGGCGTTGCCCCAATGCTGTTGCATTAGAATAATGTTGCTGATATTTCGGTATGTTGATCGTCTGAACCTTGATTACGCTGATTAAATGAAAGGCTATGAGTAAAACAGAATACCCACGTTGGGCTGCCGAGTCGGCCGTGGGGGTTCATGTTTAGCCTTGAGGCCGCAAATATCATAGTCAATCAGTCAATCAGCGTAATCAAGGTTCAGACAATGGGGCGGGTTGCAGTCCAGGCAGAATCTTGATTCAACATCATCGGGGCAACCCCCTGGGAAATAAATGACATATACGGAATCATCGTCTTCTTTGACCCAACAGACTCACCCCTTATCCATAGGCGGTTGATCATGAGATTAGCCCGGCACAGAAAACAAAGCGGCTTCACACTAATAGAATTGTTGGTGGCGTTGGCCCTATCCGGTATCGTGACCGGGGGGATCTACACCGTATATATCACCCAGACGCGAAATTTTGCGGCCCAGGAGCAGGAAGTGGAGATCCACCAAAACGCCAGATTTGCTTTGGATATGCTGTCCAAGGATGTCCGGATGGCCGGATACGGGGTGGCCGCGCCTAGAGCCTTCTATTTCGGCCCGGCCAGCGACGGAAGGGTGGATCTGAAAGCCGACGGTGCGTTTACTGAAAACGTCTATAACTCCGGGGCCGGAGCCATAACCAACTCCGACGCCATTGCCATCAGAAGATCATCCATTGACCCGGTAGACATCATTTACACGGACAACGCCAACAGCTTTTCCATCTGTAGTACTACGCCTGCGCTGAGCGGCGATATAACAATCCAAGCCTATGTCCCGAACCAATATGCCACTAATCTGGCCAGTCCCAGTGACAGCGGTACATGGTACTACGACACCCTTACGGTGACCGGCATTGTGCCTGGAAGTCCGACCCCATTAGGAGGAACCAACCTGTGCACCACCAAAACCGGTCCCGGTTCAACTTCCTGGCCGACGGCGTGTAACGTCATCACGACTTTCGATAATCTGACTTTGACTCCCTCTGTCGTGGCTACCGCCACTGCCTACCGTTCCGCCTCGGGGACCGACTGGTGTTCCTCCGGGACTCTGTCCAAGGCCCAAATAGTATACTACTATGTTGATCCAGCGCCGATCACCGGTTCCACTGTCCCGGCCCTGATGAAACGCGTCACGGGCGGCACGCCCCAGATTGTAGCCCAAAATATTGAGAATATTCAGGTGCTTTACTATGACAAACGCAACGCTGTCTGGCGCAGCCTGTTCACGGCCAGTGAACTGACGAACTACAAAGTCGGTGTCACTTCTGTCAA
>JADFXY010000629.1:1496-2032 GCA_015233355.1 Deltaproteobacteria bacterium
GACCTGAGTATTATCTCGGATGTCTCTATCGTCCGGATCATAGTCTGGGCCCGGGCCAGCAAGAGCGACAATATGTTTAAAAATAATTATCAGGCCTGGTCCGCCATATCGGCCACCAACAAAACTTTTATGGGGGTCGGGGATGACGGCGACACAAACCAGGCCTACATGCCGCCCAACGATAATTACCGGCGGGTCCGCTTGACGGCCGAAGTGGTGCTCAGAAATTTTGGAAGGTAGCGCCGGCCCAAGGGGCGGTCTTGTTCTATGGGCGTGTGTTTTTACCCAGCGAAGCGCCACCCTGGGGCGGGATCAAAAAAGGACAATCATGGCCCTTCTTGTATAGTCCCTCAGGCCCATTTAGAATTGACCAATTTGGCGGATTGAAGGAACATTACCAATCCCCTATCATTTAAGAACGACATTGACCCGCAACCGTCGGAGGAGGCCCAAATATGAGCCAAAAGATTAAATTATTCCTTCACCAAGAACACCACCGGGGCGCGGCGCTCATCATCGCCCTGATGATCATGGCC
>JADFXY010000062.1:0-14660 GCA_015233355.1 Deltaproteobacteria bacterium
ATTGTGGGAATGAAATCACGCGGTGTTTACGAGACGCCGGGCGGCACCATCCTCCAGGCGGCCCATCGGGCAGTGGAGTCCATCACCATGGACCGGGAGGTTATGCGCCTGAGAGATTCTCTGAGCGTCAAGTTCGCCGAGTTGATCTATTACGGCTATTGGTTCACCCCGGAAATGCGGGTAATGCGCCGGATGCTGGACGAATCCCAGGTCAATGTCACCGGCACCGCCCGAATAAAACTTTATAAAGGTAATTGTACCGTGGTCGGGCGCCGATCTCCCAAATCACTTTATTCAAGCGATTATGCCACCTTTGAAAAAGATACGGTTTACCGTCAGAAAGATGCTGAAGGTTTTATCCGCTTAAACGGTCTCAGGCTGAAAATAAACCGTCTGATCCGGCCGGAATAAGCGGCCTATTTGTCTATATGGAGTAAAAACGGGAGCAGAGACATCTATGACAAACAAACTCTGGGCCGGCCGGTTTTCGGAGCGGACAGACAAGCTGGTGGAGGAGTTTACCGCGTCCATTGGTTTTGACGCCAGACTGCTGGAGTACGATATCGCCGGCAGCATCGCCCATGTCAGAATGCTGGCCAAACAAGGGATTATTTCCGGTGACGACGGCGTGACCATTATGGGCGCCCTGGGTGTAATCAGACGGAAGATCGAGCGGGGCGGCATTGAACTCGGCGTGGAATACGAAGATATTCACATGCTGATCGAGAAAATGCTGGTTGAAGAAGTGGGTGAATTGGGCGAGAAAATGCACACGGCCCGCAGCCGGAATGATCAGATCGCCTTGGATATCAGGCTGTTTCTCAGGGACAAGACTAAAGAGATTATCCGGTTGCTTTTCGAACTCAGCCGGGCCATGGTCCTTCAGGCTCATAAGAATATAGAAGTGATCATGCCGGGATACACCCATCTGCAACGGGCTCAACCCGTTTTGTTCGCCCATCATCTCCTGGCCTATTACGAGATGTTTAAACGAGATCGGGAGAGGCTGGAAGATTGCCTGAAACGGATTAACGTCATGCCCTTAGGCAGTGCGGCCCTGGCCGGGACGTCGTTTCCCATCGACATGAATTACGTGGCCGAATTGTTGGAGTTCCCCAAAATTGTGGCCAACAGCATGGACGGGGTAAGTGATCGGGACTTTATCATCGAGTTTTTGTCCGCCGCAGCCTTGATCATGATGCACCTGAGCCGACTGGCCGAAGAGATGATCCTCTGGTCCACCTATGAATTTGGTTTTATTGAACTGTCAGATGCCTTTACCACCGGTTCCAGTATTATGCCCCAGAAGAAGAATTCCGACGTGGCCGAGTTGACCAGGGGGAAATGCGGTCGGGTTTACGGCAGCCTGGTCGCCCTGTTGACCACCATGAAGGGATTGCCCTTGACCTATAACCGGGACCTCCAGGAAGACAAGGAGCCCTTGTTCGACGCGGTCGATACTTTGACGGCCACGATCACCGTCAACTGCGGTTTGATGGCCAATATTAAGGTAAATGCCCAGCGGATGCGGGAAACCGCCCAGATTGGGCACCTGACCGCCACCGACATGGCCGATTATCTGGTCCGGAAGGGGATGACTTTCCGCCGGGCCCACAGTGTTACCGGCAGCGCGGTCAAATACGCCATTCAACAAGGCAAAGAAATTGCTGAATTCACCCTGGAGGAAATGAAGAAGTTTTCGGAAATGATTGAGGAAGACATATTTAATTTTATCAGCCTGGAGAGATCTGTGACGATCCGGACTTCACCGGGAGGCACGGCCCCGGTCAGGGTGAAAGAAGCCCTGGCTAAGGCCGCCGCGGAATTGAACTTGGATCTGCCGCTGCCGGCGGACTGCGGCCAACCAGCGGGAGACCAGTCGGCATGACCATCCGGCATCGCCTGAACCGGTTGTGGCCGGTAAATTTTTTGACGGCTTTGGCCATCACCACCTTGGTGGGCCTCGTTGCGGCCGGATGTGGGATGAAGGCGCAGCCGTCCTTTAGCCGGATCACGGCTCCCAAGGCGGTCACCGATCTCCGGGCCGATCCGGTTCATGGTGAGGTGATTTTAAGATGGACCACGCCCGGCGGAACCGGAGAACCGGGCGCCAAAGAGGCCAAGGAGTCGGTACCCGTATCCAAGTACAGGTTATATCGCCGCCAAATTCTGGTGGCAGACAAAGATTGCTCCACTTGTCCCGCCCGCTTCAACCTGTCACGGGAGCTGTATCCCGAGCCCGCCGGGCCGTTGAAACTGGTCAAAGGACAATGGTCTTATGTGGATCGGGATGTGACGCCCGGATACAAGTATCTGTATCTTATCTATGCTGTGGGTCAAACCGATGAGTCAAGCGGCCCGTCCAACGCGGCCATGGCTGAGATTCGATGACCAAATTGAGGATGCCTGACGACCATGGATCACTTTCAATATCGCGACAATAGACTTTACGCCGAAGATGTGCCGGTAGAAAAAATCGCCGCAGAAGTGGGCACACCGGTCTATATTTATAGCCACGCCACCCTAACGCGCCATTTTCTCACCTTTGACCGCGCCTTTAACCAGGTGGACCACTTGACTTGTTTTTCGGTTAAGTCCAATTCCAACCTGGCCTTATTGTCTCTTTTCTCTACGCTCGGCGGCGGCATGGATATTGTGTCCGGGGGCGAACTCTATCGGGCCCTCAAGTCCGGGGTGCCGCCGCGGCGGATTGTTTACTCCGGCGTGGGAAAAACGATGGCAGGCATGACTCTGGCCCTGCAAACCGGCATTCTCATGTTCAACATTGAGTCTCCCCAGGAACTGGAGATGCTGTCTCAACGGGCCCAGGCCCTGAATGTGGTCGCGCCCATTGCGTTGCGGGTTAATCCGGATGTGGATCCCAAAACCCACCCTTATATTTCCACTGGGTTGAAGATGAACAAGTTCGGGATCGACATCGAAAAATCCAGGCAAGAATACATCAGAGCGGCCAAAATGCCCGGTATTAAAGTGATCGGTGTGGATTTTCATATCGGTTCGCAATTGACCAGCCTGGAACCGTTCATGGAAGCATTGGTCCGGATTAGATATTTGATCAGCCTCTTGCGGGGGGAAGGTTTATCCATCCAATATCTGGATATCGGCGGCGGGTTGGGCATTACCTATAACCTGGAGGAACCACCGCATCCCGATGATTATGCCAATGCCATTATTGTTGGAACCGAGGACCTGGGGGTCACCCTGATTATGGAGCCGGGTCGAGTCATCGTGGGCAACGCCGGGATCCTGGTCACCCGAGTCCTCTATATCAAGCGAGGGGAAGCCAAAAATTTCATTATCGTCGACGCCGGAATGAATGACCTGATTCGGCCGAGTATTTATAATTCCTTTCATACCATCCGGGCTGTGGCCCAACCCGAATCCGGGACGATGGTCGCGGATGTGGTCGGGCCTATTTGCGAATCCGGTGATTTCTTTGCCAAAGACCGGGAGATTCCGATAGTCTCTCAGGGACAATTACTCTCGATCATGAGCGCCGGGGCCTACGGGTTCAGCATGTCCTCCAATTATAATTCCCGCCCCCGGGCCGCGGAGGTGATGACCCACGGGGCTGAATACCGCGTCATCAGGGAAAGGGAGTCTTATGATGACCTGACCCGCCTGGAAACCGTTCCCAACTGGGTCGAGTAATCTGCATAACCCGCGACACGTAACGAGGGCACATGGATCCTGCAGTCATCGATAACCTTGAATTTTACAAAATGAGTGGAAGCGGTAACGACTTTATCCTGATCGACAATCGGTCCGGGATAATCGGGAGCCACCTCGCCCCTGGTCTGGCCCAGGCGGTGTGCCGTCGCGGCGTTTCCGTCGGTGCGGATGGGTTGATCTTAATCGAGACCTCGGCCGGCGCCGACTTTAAATGGGATTTTCTCAACTCCGACGGCAGCCGGGCTGAGATGTGCGGCAATGGCGGCCGATGCGCTGCCCGGTTTGCGGTACTTAAAGGAATCGCCGGGTCCAGGTTGACTTTTGAGACTCTGGCCGGCCTTATCCAGGCTGAGGTAAACGGAGGGCAGGTGACTCTGACCTTGCCTCCGTCCGGTGCAGCCAGGCTTGATTTCCTTGTGGCAACCACATCGGGGATGTTGACCGTTTCGTTTGTCAATACCGGGGTACCCCATGCAATCATCCTGGTGTCCGATATTAATGCGGCTATAGTCAAAGAAACGGGTCGGGAGATCCGCTTTCACCAAGATTTCGCCCCGGCCGGGACCAACGTGAATTTTGTCTCGGTGCTGGACCCCCATCATATCCGGGTGCGAACTTATGAGCGGGGGGTGGAGGATGAAACTCTGGCCTGCGGGACTGGATCAACGGCTTCAGCCTTGATCACCGGTCTCAAAGGCTTGGTCAAGTCGCCGGTGGAGGTGACCACGACCGGGGGAGAAATCCTGACCGTTCACTTTACCAACGACGGAAGCACGGTGACGGATCTGAAATTGACCGGTAGCGCTCGGGTCGTTTATTTGGGTAAGTTCACTCGTGAAACAGTTTTTGCCCCCTGATGGCCGAAGGCGGACACAAAAAACATGAATATAAACAGCACCGCCTAAGGAGTCCACAGGAGACACGAAAAAGCGTTGTGCTGTTTTTTAGGAGGATATTATGATTAGCGGCGCCATGGTGGCTATTGTGACACCATTTACCAATGGGCAGCTCGATGAGGACGCCCTGCGGGCCTTGATTGAATTTCAAATTGAAAACGGGACCCATGCCATTGTTCCCTGTGGGACCACCGGTGAATCCGCGACCCTGTCCCATGCCGAGCACAAGAGGGTGGTGGAAATCACCATTGAACAGGTGAAAGGCCGCATTCCGGTCATAGCCGGGACCGGTTCCAACAATACGGCCGAGGCCCTGGAATTGACCCGGCACGCCAAAGCCGTAAAAGCAGATGCAGCTCTGATGATCACCCCGTATTACAACAAACCCAGCCAGGAGGGCCTTTACCACCACTTCAAAAAAGTGGCTGGGGAAGTGCCTATCCCCATTGTCCTTTACAATGTCCCCGGACGGACCGGCGTGAACATGCTCCCGGAGACGGTGGCCCGCTTAGCCGAGATTGACAATATTCAGGGGATTAAAGAAGCCTCCGGAGATATGGCCCAGATTGCCGAAGTGATTCGGGTCTGCGCCGGCAACCTGAATGTCGTGTCCGGCGATGATTTCCTGACATTACCGGTGCTGGCAGCCGGGGGGACCGGAATAATCTCCGTGGTCTCCAATGTGGCCCCCAAAATGGTCTCCAGCCTGGTGGATGCCTTTAATCGCGGCGAGTTGGCTACGGCCAGGGAGATCTATCTCAAATCTCTGCCGCTGTGCCGGGCCATGTTCCTGGAGACCAATCCGGTGCCGGCCAAAACAGCCCTGGCCCTCATGGGCAAGATCGGTCCGGAAATCAGGCTGCCACTGTGGTCCATGACCTCGGCCAATCAGGAGAAATTAAAAGGCTGTTTAAGGGAATATCAGTTGCTCTAGAATAATTTTTTGAAACCATGAACTTATCGAGACGTGCCTCCGGGCGCGTCTTCGAGTCTTATCCATAAGAAAATCTTCTTACCGGCTCAAGCTCGATGGCTTGAGGGTGACCGGTGATCAGGAGGCTGATATGGTGAACGTTATTTTGGCTGGACCGTGTGGTCGGATGGGTGTTCGAATTGCCACATTGCTGCTCGAAGAGCATGATATTAAGCTCACCGCGGCTTTTGAAAAGGCAGATCATCCGGCTGTGGGCGAGGACCTGGGAGATAAGCTGGCCCTCTTGCCGTATCGGCAGATAACTATATCCGGTGATTTAAATAAGGTGATCGACCAGGGAGATGTGATCATCGATTTCACGCATCACACCGCCTCCCTGGAGAATTTGCGGATAGCCGCGGCCGCGGGCAAGCCCATGGTTATCGGCACCACCGGGTTCACTGAAGCAGAAAAGGCCGAAGCCGCCCAATTGGCCACCCGGACTAAGGTGGTTCTGGCCCCCAATATGAGCGTCGGGGTCAACCTGATGTTTAAACTGGTCGCGGATATGGCCGCTATCCTGGATGACAGTTATGACGCGGAAATTGTGGAGATTCATCACCGGTTAAAAAAAGATGCGCCCAGTGGGACGGCGATGAAACTGGCCGAGATCCTGGCCGAAGCCAGGCAGGTGCGGCTGGCCGACAATGCCGTCTATCATCGCCAGGGAATGACCGGGGAGCGTCCCGTGGGGAAAATCGGCATCCAGACCCTGCGGGCGGGAGACGTCACCGGAGAGCACACTGTCATTTTCGGGACCACCGGGGAGCGCCTGGAGATCACCCATAAAGCCCACAACCGGGACAATTTCGCCAAGGGGGCCATCAGGGCCGCCAAATGGATCGTGAACCAACCCCATGGCCTGTACGACATGATGGACGTGCTCAACTTGAGATGAATACCTCGCTTGTGCCAGGGACTTTCCCGTTAAATATCTCAGTTCAATCGAACCCATCTTACGAAAGGAGCACTCATGAGACATGTTAATCTATTCTTATCAATCGGGTGTCTGGTTCTATTGATAATTTCCCCCGGCTTCGGCCAAACCGAATCAACCATCTCGGCGAAAGATTCTTCTGACCGAACTCTGGTCACCAAGGGTCGGGTGACGGCTTTTAAAGCGGCCCTTGATGCCGACAATCTCAAGGTTTCTGAAGGTCGGATGATCCCCCTAAACGTGATTGATATGGCTTGCCAGGGAGTGTTCGTCTCCTGCAATGGGAATAACTCCAGTAACCCGTACTTGCTTGCCAGCGTGCCGGCCGTCGGTTACACGACTAATGAAAATCCACCGTTAAGTTTTTTCATGCGTCCCGATGAGGCCATAGTCATCATTGGCCGGACTCCGCCCCCGGTCTCTTATTTCAGCCTTCGGAGTTTCGTTTTCGACCGTTGGGTTCCCCAGGAGAACATCCGGCGCAAGATGTTTAACAGCCTCGGCGACCCCCACAACATGCTGACGATCAAGACGACGGGCGACCAGGCAGAAAACCCATACAATCAGGGTTATGTGCTTATTGTCGTGGCTGATAAAGGAACTGAGGCCCGAGTCCGCAAGGCCCTTAAAAGCGCCGGCATCCCGGACAGCATAATAAATACGGACGTGATTTCACCAAATATCGCCAAGTTGAGCTCCAATATAGATACCACCAAGGACGATTCACTGTTAATCGTCCACCGTCTGGCCCTATGGCAATACGGCTATGAGCAAGCCGGTCAAGATTACGTCAACAATCCGCCTGTCAGCTTGTACCGCGTGACTCCCAATCCGCCAACCGATAAAGCAAATTACAGCCCGCTGCCGGTGGAGAAGCTTCGCCCCCGCGGCACGGGTCTAACTGAAATGGACCTGACCCCGGAGATGGAAACCCTGCGCCAGGCCATTCTGGCCAAGAATCCTGCCATGAGTGCCGACGAACTTAAGCCGGCTATCTGGCTGGAGGAAAGCCTGGACGCCTTCCAGAGGAATGTGGACACCCTTGGAGAAAGCCGAGATACCGTTTACCTGCGGAATGAAGGTAATTTCAACCTGGCCGATGACGAATTTTTGATCGTGTACGGCGTCAATCATGAAGCCACCGGCAAGGCCACCTACGCCAATTTCACCGTTTACGACGTTTGTAAGGCTTGTGGCGTTGAAAGCGAGAATAGCCGCATGCTGGCCGGGAGCGCCCTAGACTACTTCGTCGGCAACCCCAATATACCGCCCCATGTGGATAAGCTCTATGCCTGGAAGGTGGCGCGGGACTGCAAAGGAGATCCCCACTGCACTACGGTCTATACCGGCGGCTGTCCAAGTTGTACTCCGGCCGGGACCGACAATTGTCCAATAGGCATCGAGAAGAACGGCCAACTGTTCATCGGATTCAGGGCCTACGTAGAACCGGCCACCAAAATCGGACCGGCGTTTACCGAGATCATCTTTGACCGGGTGATTCGCTTTAGCCCCACCGGGCCGGTGGTCAGTAACATTGCGGTGGCTTCCAAACCATTCGTCCCGACCGATCCCCTCCCGTTCGTTCCGGCCGGCACTCCGGTCAACATCGCATTCCACGTGGGCAGCGCCGAAACTTCCAACAGCACCTGGACGGCGACCCTAAAGACCGACGACGGATGCGGAGTGCTGACGCCAACCTCCGGATTCGTAACCGGCGGCAGTGGTGACGTGTCCTTCACGATAACCCCTCCGCCCACCCAGAAGACCACTCTCACGGTGTTTCTTGACGCCACCGACGGCAAGGGGCGGCGGGCCAAAACCCGCGGAGTCCAGGTACAGTTCAAATAGGAACATTATCTTTGAAAAACCGGCGGCCGTAGCACGGTACAACGCTGCGGCCGCCGGTCACGGTTGGGGCTGACGGCTCACATGTCATGGCCGTAATTGCCGATCAAGAAATTATTTTTCACCCTCTCGATACTGGCCTCATCACTCATCAGCATGTCCATCTGCCTGGTGAACAGGAGCAATCGGCCAATTGCTTCCAGCCGGTGCTTTATAAAGTTTTGTTGATACTTTTGAAGCCTGGCCCCCACCCGGTCCTCCACCGCTTCCACCGTAAAATCAAGTTCCGCCAGGATGGCCGCAATGGCCCGGCAGCGCCGGTTTTTCCGGACGTCGTCGGCCGCCCCGCCCTTAAAAGTGAAGGTAATGTAATTCTTGTTCATCGTCTCACCGCAGTAGGCGTCTAACACACTGTAATGATAACCGACCCGGGAACTAAAATTGAGATATTTGTCGGAAATAATGGCATAGCTGCGGTCGCCGAATCGTTCTGAGGCTAGGTTGGGCGGAGCCATCATCTGCTGCGAAACTACGGAGAAAAATCCTCTTAATTCTATGGGCTTAGGTTCATGCTGACGGCTCAGTTGCTCGTCCGTCATTCCGGCCAGCAAAGCCTGGAAAGGAATGCTGGCAATCTGGTCCGTCGTCACCTTGCGGGCCTTTCCGGTCAGGCCGGTGATTCCGCCACCCAGATCGATAACATGTAAATCCAACGGCAGGGATGCTTTTAATTGAAGTGCTCCGCCGCCGCCTTCGGAAACAACGTCGCTTAGTTTAAACATCTCGCCGTAAGAGAGTTCATGGACCAGCCGCATGATGTCGTGGACCGTCTCGCAGTATTCCGCATTGAAATTAGGGGCGGTTGGGTCCAAAAGATGTAGCGGGACGATAAACCTGGCCAATTGTTTCAATGTCTCGTATACCGGTGTCCCCTTCATCTTGGGTTTGTGGATCCTCTCCAGGGAGAGGAGTTCCGGGACCCGTCCTTCGTAAACCCGGCAACCATAAGCGTCAACCGTAATCTCTTGCCCTTCACGCAATGTTTTGGTCGCCTCTCCGGCATTTAGAATAGTCGGGATTTCAAATTCCCGGGATAGAGAGGCCATGTGGCCGGTGGCCGAACCGAAGTCGGTGATAATGGCGCTGGCCTTGGACATTAGGACTACGAATTTGGGTGAAGAGTGCCGGGCCACCAATACGCCGCCGTCAGGGAAGCTGACCAGGTCGTCTTCCGATCTGATCTGGTAGACAAGGCCGTATCCCACACCGGGAAAAGCGGCGTTACCACCTTCGAGCAGCAACTGATATTTTTCCAGACCTTGAATCTCTTGAACAGAGGGAATGTTCGCTTCAATCTGGGGAAAATTTAAGGGACGGGATTGGAGGATAATCAGATTCCCCTCCTGGTCTAAAGCCCATTCCATATCTTGGGGGCCGCCGTAGTGCTCCTCCAACCGCTGGGCGTACCGGGCCAGGGTGATGATCTGGTCTGAGGACAGCGCCGGGGCGTCTTGTTTCTCTGAAGGGACCGGGACCTCCATCAGGCCGCCCAGGGGATTGATGACCAGTTGCACCGGCTTATGGGAGATTTGTTCTTCTATAATAGTCTGCCGGCCGTCTTTTGCCACCTTATAAGTATCGGGAGTGACGATGCCGTCCACGGCGTAGGGGCCGAGACCCCAGACCGCGGTGATGATGATATTGTTCTCCTGGGGATGCAAAGGATCGCAGGAATACATCACTCCGCTGGCTATGGATTCAACCATCCGGATGCAGGCCACGCTCATGGCCACATCTTCCACCCGAATTCCTTTATTAAACCGGTATGAAATGGCCCGCGGGGTGAACAAGCTGGCCACGATGACTTTATAGGTGGAAATAAGTTTATCCCTGGTCACGTTTAACACCGAAACGTACTGACCGGCAAAGGAGAGTTCGCTGTCTTCACCGATGGCGCTGCTGCGCATGGACACCCGGAGTTGCGGCGGTTGTGCCTCGGAGTCCGGGACGGTAGCCGTCAGGTCATCAAAGGCGGCTAAGACGGCCTGTTCCAACTCCGAAGGTACTGTGGCTGTAAAGATCAGTCGTTGGATGGCTTCGCTGCCCTCATGGACGGATTCTGAGTCCTGGTCTCCCATTTCCACTTTGTATTTATTGATCTGGTCCGTCAGGTCATTGCTGTCTAGAAAAAGACGAAAAGCCCTGGTGGTGATGGCGAATCCCTCAGGTACGGGCAGCCCCACCCGATTGCGCACCTCCCCCAGGTTGGCGTTTTTGCCGCCGACCCAATCGGCCATTTCTTTATTAACCAGAGCGTAAGGCAAAACCAATTCCGGAGGGTCTTCCCGTTCTTCTTCGCGAAGCACATTATTGATCTCAGCGTTAATTTTTTCCAGGGTTTGGTAAAAGGCCATGTGCCTTTGACCGGAAAGCACATTTAAATTCTTGATCATCCGAATGGTGTGAAAGGTAAGCAAGGCTGTCTGCGAGCGGACATAAGACATGCCGAAAGGCTGGTACCCGTGCAGTTTGTCGCTGATATCCGACATTATCTTGGCAAGCTGGGCGTTGGAATCCAGCAATTCTTTGAAGCTGGTGTATTTCAACTGGAATAAATCCGACAGTGTTCTTTTTGGAGTTTCGGCCGTGGGCTGCTTGCGCCACTTGAACAACTTAGAGATGTCGAACATAACACCACCCTGGATATGTGTTTTTAGTGTTTAAACCGCCCGATCGAGATTACACAGCTTAAATACAATCATCTGCGTTCTCTTTCTTTTCTCCCTGCCCCCGACAGTTATGGTTTCTTCGTTCAGGCGTTCGGATTGATCTCCTTGACCAGACAATAGCGCGTGGCGGGACCATGCCCCGTCCTTTTCAGTATCCCCTTCTTGACCATATCTTGCAGGTCGTTCAACGCGGTGCGAGAGGGGAAACCATTGCCCACGGCTTGCTGGTACTCCACCCGGGTAATCTCTCCCTTCTCGAAGAAAATTGAAAAGGCTTTTTTCTGTCTTTCGTTTAGATCCAGGTCGAGTGGAATAGAAGGCTTTTCTTCGGCCGATGGGCCGGACACAAATACTTCTGTCGGCAGATGAAACGGCTCAACTGCCGGGGGAGTCCTTTCCTCCTCCAGTCGGATATCATTAATATAAATCAGTTGTCCTTCGGCCATAGCCACGGCTCGAATAATACAATTCCTTAATTCCCTAACATTTCCAGGCCAAATGTGAGCCAACAGTTTTTCCAGGGCGCCCTGGGTTAAGGCGACGTATTCTTTTTCCATTCGGATGGATGCCTGCCTGAGAAAATGATTGGCCAGGGTGGGAATATTCTCTTTGTGATCCCGCAAGGCCGGAGTCCGAATGGTAATGACGTTGAGCCGATAATAGAGGTCTTCCCGGAAGCGCCCTTTGTCAACCAATTCTTTGAGCTCTTCGTTGGTCGCAGTAATGACCCGGACATCCACATCGAATTCGCGGTCACTGCCTAAGGGCGTGACTTTTCGGATGGACAAGGTTCGCAGCAGGGCCTGTTGGACTTTGGGGGAGGCGGTCCCGATTTCATCTAAGAACAGAGTTCCGCCATGGGCGGCTAAAAAAGCTCCCTTGCGGTCGGTCTTGGCCTCGGTGAATGCCCCTTTGGTGTGGCCAAACAAGGAATCCAACAACAGATTCTCATCTAAGGCACCGCAGTTGATGGAAATAAAGGCCTTGGCCGCTCTGACGCTGTATTTATGCACCGCTTCGGCGGTAAGTTGCTTCCCCGTACCCGTTTCTCCGATAATCAAGACGTCCGCATCCACCGACGCGGCTTTGAGTATCCCTACTTTGAGGGATTCGATCACTGGTCCGGAACCGATAATGTCACCGACATCGTGGGCTAATAATAAAGTGTTGGTCGGCGGCCGGTCCTCCTCCAAAATTGCCGGTCTTCCTTGCGTTACCTCCTGGATGCTGACATCTTTAAGCCGGATCTCTTCGAGCTGGTTCTTAATGGTATTGATCATGTTGTTGATGGAAAATCTGAGAAAATTTGTCTCAAAATCATGATTCTGCAATACTATTTCTCTTAACTCTCCGGTCTCCTGAATACGATTCACCGCCGCGGCCAGATCAAATATAGGTCGGGTGATCACCCGGCTGAGAACATAAATAACAAAGGCAATCATGATCATCGTAAACAGGCTGACGACGAAGATGACATCCACCTGCCGGTATCCGGCCCACAACCCCAGCCTGCTCCGGTCAACAAAGGCCACCCCGGCGTAGTTATCGGCCTTGCGGTCCAGTCCGGCTTTAAACCGGACGGGTGCGTAACCGATATTGACCAGATAGGCTCCAGTAGAGTAACCGGAATCATCAGACTGGATGGTTATCAAGCCTGGTTTCCCCGACTGTAAACTGCCGACCATTTGCCAGAATTCGTTATGTTTAATATCAGGTTTAAACGCCCTTTCCAGTCCCGGTTTGCCGAAAATCCCGGAAAGACCTGTTCGGGCCGTTTCGGCCGACAATTCCTTTGGTTTGTCATCTAATTCCTCGGACTGAAACAACATCCAGCCGTCCTTATCGAACATGTAGCAATACCTGACTTCCGGGCTTCTAACATAGGCAAAAATCGGGGACTGGGGTGAATTGTATAATGACAGGATATCCCGGACGCGGTGGGCATCCACACCGAGCATTAAGACCCCCTGGAGACGGCCGTCTGGTTTCCATAACATTACCGAGAACCTAATGATTTTGCGGACTGTGTTCCGGCCCAACAGTTTTCCTGAGGGCAGGGGATAGATCCCCTCGACGACGGGGGAGATAAGGACCTCGTCTCTGCCCAGTTTTTGCAAGTCCGCCAAAACGTCCGCAGTAGAAGGACGGATAAAAGGAATCTCGGGCGGAGGCACCTGGACCAGTTTATCGTCAATGCCGGCGAGGAAGATGGAGTTATCATTGGTGGGAGCGATAAAGGCGACTTCCGTATAGCTCCAACCGCGCATGTGTTGGTGCACGGTCCAGAACTGCTCTAGAGAAATTGCGGACATAGGTAATTGAGCCAACTCCAGCAAGTCCTCCTGGCATAGATTCAGGAACCCGCTGATCTCATGCGCTACGGCCAGGGCTTGAATGCGGACGCTTCTCTCCACGGCTTCATTCAGAAACTGTTTGGAGTACCAGTTGGTGACGTACCCGGTGGCGATCAAGATCAAGATAGTCGATGGGATAAGTCCCATGAGCAACTTAGTCCTGATATGGAAGGACCGGATGTTGGCCAGATCGAACCAGGCTAGTTTAAAGGTATCATCAAGGTACCTGACGAGACGCAACATACTTTACTCTGCCTCCTGAAGGATGGGATCATTTTTTTGGTAAACACTATAGCATAGCAAAGGTCATGCCATATCGTCGCGTCCGGCCTTAACGGCTATTTATCGAATTACTCGCCATGAATCAATCATCCCCCGGCCTTGATGAGGCCACCAGGGTCGAGCCATATGTCAGTTTTGTTTACACGATGTAAAGACCGGCGGTTTGTGGGGCGGGATGCCGAATCTCGCCAACGGGCGGTCCGATCAAATCTAGAGATCTCGCCAACCGGCTAAGTGGCGGCCAAGCCTGGTGGCCGACCTGGGACATGTTAATCTTTTGTGTAAAGATAGTAATTGATATTCAAGATGTTGCAATGTCATGCCGGATCTCGCCATATTATTTGGCATGGCCCTTGCTTAATCTACGGGCAACCGGCGAGATTTTTGGTCGGCCGGGTCCGGGTCCTTATATCTTATATCAGACCAGCCCACATGATAGTCATTAGAATTTGATTTCTATCATTCTGGCCCACATCTCTATTCAAGACCATTTAGGACAAGGCGATGATGTCGGTGAGGTGTTCGCCGTAAGTAGAATGAAATGCTAGTTCATATTTGGCATGAAGCCGGAAATTAGACGATTGTTAGCTGGTGGGAGAACAACCTAAAACCTCAAACTTAACAATCACTAATAAAGGAGCTGAATTATGAATGAAAAAATGAAAAATGGAATATTTGTCTGGTTTATAGGCGGCTTTTTGACACCCCCTGTTGCGTGGCTTCTTATGAATTGGTATTCAGGACTGGTTAGTATAAATGAATTAATCCAGTTGATGTTGTCCCCGCTTCTAATTGTATATGTATTGGTTTTTGTATCAGCAGTTGTATTTGTATTAAATAATATTTTGAATAATATTATATCATGTCATAATAATGGAAGTGGAAATGGGAGACCAGGACTCAGAATCCGTCCATGAGGGCAGCGAAGCCATCCAACGACTGATCTTTACA
>JADFXY010000630.1:0-2020 GCA_015233355.1 Deltaproteobacteria bacterium
TCAGAGCCTTAACCGGACTTGGTCTAAAAGAAGCCAAAGCTGTGGCCGATGAGACCCCCAGTGTAGTCAAGGAAGGAGTCTCCAAAGAAGAGGCCGAAAGCATTAAGAAAGAATTGGAAGAAGCCGGGGGCACGATTGAAATTGTCTAGCCTTATCCTACTTGCCCACGAAGCTCTCTTGTTTAGTCGTAGACCCACCTTTGGTTCCCATCTTTTCCAGGGCTGGTAGCAAACGCTCGTCTTTAAGACGTTGTTTAGGTTGATATCTATCCGACCCTACAGCGTCTTAAAGCGAAATTCAGGCCTATTCGGAACTGAATTGACCGGCAAAGATAGGGGTGAACAGGCAGGGTCGTATAACGACGCTTGGACCATCGGACCGATTGAGCCACCCCTCCCCCATTAATCCGATGTATCTTGGGATTCATAAGAGAATATTATCGGAGCGCCTGGATTCTCAATGACATACACACATATCTGAGTTCATTTTGGGGGACCCTGCCGCGGAGCGTCGGGGTCGGCTGTTTTACTGTCGGAATAGGGCATTTAGAGACGTGAAACATTGGAGAGACCCGGCCGGCCAGGCCACATCCGGCCTCAAGGGTCGTCTTATCTAACGTCTGGATGGAAGATATTTCTTGGAGACATTATGGCCTTTAAAGTTTCATCTTTTTACCGGCATAGAAAGAATTTCGGTAAAATCGACAAAATCGTCGGTATTCCGAACCTTATCGAGATGCAGAAGCAGTCTTATTCCCGATTTCTTCAAGATGATGTCTCACCGGAAAAGAGAGAGAATGTAGGCCTTCAAGCGGTGTTCAAGAGCGTGTTCCCGATTTGGGATTTCAGCGGAACCGCGTCGTTGGAATTTAAACACTACTCGCTGGGTGAGGTCAAGTATGATGTGGAGGAATGCCTCCAACGCGGCATGACCTATGAGGCACCCATAAAAATTACGGTCCAGCTTGTTGTATATGAAATGGATAGAGACACCGGCGTCAGGACCATTCGCAATGTGAAAGAACAAGAAATCTATTTTGGCACGATTCCTTTGATGACCGAGAATGGGACGTTCATTATTAATGGGACGGAGCGGGTCATCGTCAGTCAGCTGCACAGATCGCCGGGTGTTTTTTTCGATCACGACAAAGGCGCCACCCATCGAGACAAGCTGCTCTATTCCTGCCGAATTATTCCCCTCAGAGGTTCTTGGATCGACCTTGAATTCGACGCTAAAGATATCTTATATGTCCGGATTGACCGGCGGCGGAAATTTCCGGTGACTCTGCTCCTTAAAGCCCTCGGTTACTCATCGGAAGAACTGTTGAATATTTTCTATGAGACGGACACCTTCTACATTGACGCCGACGGCGGGATCACCCGGAAGTTTAATTCCGTTTTCTTTCAAGGTGACAAGGCCAAGGAGGACATTCTGGATCCCCGGACCGGGGACGTCATCGTTAAACGGGACAAGAAGATCACCAGACGGGCCATCAGACAGATTGAGGCCGCCGGAATAACCGTCATTACAGAGTACGAGGACAGCCTGATCAATCGGGCCCTGGCCCATGACATCGTGGACCCTGAAACCGGTGAAGTTTTATTCTCCTGCAATGATACCGTGACCCTGGAGATGCTGGCCACCCTGAAAACAGCCGGCATTAAAGAGCTGAATCTTTTGTTTATAGATGGCGTTACGGTTAGCTCGTCTTTGCGTGACACCCTCTTCCTGGATAAAGTTGAGACCACCGATGAGGCCGTAACGGAGATATACCGAAAGCTTCGCCCCACAAATCCGGCGACCCTGGAGGTGGCCGAGAAATACTTCAGCAACCTCTTCTTCAAGTCGGAATTCTACGATCTCTCGGATGTCGGCCGATTAAAGTTAAATCTGCGCCTGGGGCGGGATGCGGACCTCGAAGACAGGACATTGAGCAAAGAGGACATCCTGCTTACGGTCAAGAAACTTATTGAAATGAAAGACCGTGAGGAACCCGTTGACGATATAGATCATTTGGGTA
>JADFXY010000631.1:0-2019 GCA_015233355.1 Deltaproteobacteria bacterium
CTGCCATTGATATGATTAATCATCTTATCGCCGCTGAGGCAGATCGACCCCTTCTGAAAAAGCTCCACTATTACCAATCTCCGGACCTCCTGGTCTGTGACGAATTAGGTTATCTCTCTCTTGGTCAACAGGGTTCACACCTCTTCTTCCAGGTAATCAGCCAGAGGCATCAACAAAAGTCCACCTTGGTGACGACAAACTTGCCTTTCGCTGACTGGGGAAACGTGTTCGACTCCACCACTGTGGCCACTGCGATCGCCGACCGGCTCGTACATAACTCGGAAGTCCTAATCTTCGGAGGATCAAGTTATAGAAAAAGAGAAAAATAGATCTATCTTGATAAAATAACAAGGATTTTTTCCTAAACGAAAAGGTCCTTTACGAATAGCTGCCTTAAAAAATAAGAGCGGTAATATAGAGGTGCGCCCTCGCCCCCCTGTGGTATACTTTTAAACCGGCGATTTTGGCATACTTCCTGACCGGCGGTAACAGCGAGGGGAGCGACGCTCAATTTGACGATCTGGCCGACCGGGTTAACAGTTTCAATCCACGCCCCCGCGAGGGGAGCGACCAAGTCCCCCGTAGGGGGTGCCAAAATTGCGAAGTTTCAATCCACGCCCCCGCGAGGGGAGCGACCCAGACAGGCCAATCACTTTATCCGTGATGGAGGTTTCAATCCACGCCCCCGCGAGGGGAGCGACTATCGGGATACTCGGTCAACTATTCCAGTCCGTTGTTTCAATCCACGCCCCCGCGAGGGGAGCGACTCGAAGGCGGCCAAAACTTGCTTGGAGTCTTCTGTTTCAATCCACGCCCCCGCGAGGGGAGCGACAACATTAATGGTGTCGGATCCCATATTGATTGTGGTTTCAATCCACGCCCCCGCGAGGGGAGCGACCGGCTCCCGCATTGGATTTTATGGTAATTATTACGTTTCAATCCACGCCCCCGCGAGGGGAGCGACTAGCCACCCTGGATGTACGCCGAGACATCGTCCCGTTTCAATCCACGCCCCCGCGAGGGGAGCGACAGACGCTCAGGCCATTTTGGATCGGTGTAAACATGTTTCAATCCACGCCCCCGCGAGGGGAGCGACTGCCATCGCCAAGATTTTTTTCGTCCCAAACCGGAGTTTCAATCCACGCCCCCGCGAGGGGAGCGACATGTTGCGTTGCTGTCACCCAGTTATCCGAACCGGTTTCAATCCACGCCCCCGCGAGGGGAGCGACGATCCTGCTGACATGATATCCCCCTAATCATCAAGTTTCAATCCACGCCCCCGCGAGGGGAGCGACATATTACCGATAGCCAAGTTCCGTTCAAAATGCGTTTCAATCCACGCCCCCGCGAGGGGAGCGACCTTTAACCACGTCGAGGCTGCTTGAGTATTCGGTTTCAATCCACGCCCCCGCGAGGGGAGCGACCAGATTACCGATAGCCAAGTTCCGTTCAAAATGCGTTTCAATCCACGCCCCCGCGAGGGGAGCGACTGACGCTATGGCTAATGATCACTGGATTTATGATGTTTCAATCCACGCCCCCGCGAGGGGAGCGACTCACCGCCAATTTGCCTGTTAACCCGTCACATGGTTTCAATCCACGCCCCCGCGAGGGGAGCGACGCCGACCCCTCGAGGCCTTTGGCCACATTGTCGGTTTCAATCCACGCCCCCGCGAGGGGAGCGACCGGCACGATCATCAGCACTGTGGACATCCCGCAAGTTTCAATCCACGCCCCCGCGAGGGGAGCGACCCATGCAGGCAGTACTAATCCCCAATGGATCTACGTTTCAATCCACGCCCCCGCGAGGGGAGCGACGGGTTTGAATTTTAATGCGGCGGCGCTGCAGTCTGTTTCAATCCACGCCCCCGCGAGGGGAGCGACCGAGTTTCACGATTAACTACCAGACAATAAACGGTTTCAATCCACGCCCCCGCGAGGGGAGCGACTGACGCTAGGGCTAATGAACACTGGATTTATGAGGGTTCAATCCACGCCCCCGCGAGGGGAGCGACTGTA
>JADFXY010000632.1:0-2003 GCA_015233355.1 Deltaproteobacteria bacterium
ACTCAAATATAGCAAAGAACATATCTGGGCTCGACTGGACGACGATAACCACATCACCATCGGCGTATCGGAATTCGCCCAGGAAGAGCTAGGAGAAATAATCCACATCGACCTTCCCGGTGATGGCGATGAGGTGTTTAAGGACGAGCCATTTGGGGTTATCGAATCAAATAAAACCATTACCGAGCTGTACTCGCCGATATCGGGCGAGGTGATTGAAGTCAACCATGACGTCATCGATAACCCGGAACTGATTAACGAAGACGCTCTGAGTGACGGTTGGCTCATCCGGGTGGAGCCGTCGTCTGATGGTGAATTCTCCGAGCTTCTGGTTCCTGAGGAATATGAGGAATACTTAAAAGAAGACATTGAGGAATTTGAGGAAGAGGAATAACTTGTCTATTTAAGTGGCCTGGCTAGGTGGCATCGGTTGACGTCTGTCTGATTTTGCTGGTTCCAGGTCAGTGCCATTGACTTAAGGTGCAGGGGCAATCGCATCGATTTCTTTGATATGGTCAATTCCGATTAAGCCCCAACGGGGCGCTCTAGGTTTTAAACCCCAACGGGGCGCTCTAGGCTAGCCCAGGGCAGCGCCCTGGGTAGGGGCAAAGACTATACAAAATACAATGTAATGGTCACATAAAACCGCCAGCGATTCCGTACTTCAGCCGTAGCCGAATATCCCTTCAAAGGAAATGATTTTGGGGGTTGACTGACCTCCTGACCATTCTACTGACACGTAAGCTGCTGTATTTCCCAGGGCGTAGCCCTGGGCTAACCTAGAGCGCCCTTTCAGGGCTTTATCGGAATGGGCCATTTTTGAAAAATTAGCATGCCCGTCCGACCTTAAATCAATGACATTAACCGGTAACGGGTAACCAATAACCACTTAATATCCAAGAGCGCAAGTCATCCCCGCCTATTACACCAAATCATAATTATTTTGTCCGTTACTCCGCCTTTTCTTTCTTCGTCCGCCTCAACCCGCCCTCGCCTTTAGGCCGGAGATATCGGTGGATAAAATCAAGCCAAACCCGAAGAACCCCCTCTTCTAACTGATTTATCCAAATATCTGGGGTAAATGACTTGAAAAGTCGTTCCCTCCTCAGAGGTCGAGGTGAAGAACACTTGACCGGCCAGGTATCGTTCACTGAGCAGTTTGACGCTATACGTCCCCAAACCACGAGAACTGCCTTTGGTGGAAAAGGACCTATTGAATACCTGGAGCTGGACCTGGCGTGGCATAACTGTAGCATTATGGACCCAGAACTCGATGGTCTGATCCGTCACCTGACAGCCAATGGTCACCTCCTGATCATCCAAAGAAGCCTCTAACGCATTCTTGACCAGGTTGCCGATCACCCGGCCCAGCAGCACCGGGTCGCTGACAAAATCCGCTCGAACGGACTGGTTATCCAGGCAGATTTTCTTGGCTTTGGCCTCTTCCATCCGGCTGTAGACCAGAATGATCTTTTCCAAGAAACTATATGTATCCAACTTCTCAGGATAAATTTCCAGATCACTATTTTCCGCGGCCAAAATATGCCGATGGCCTTCAATTTCACCGATCAGACAGTTGGACGCCTCAAAGATCGCCTCAGCCACGTAGGTCAGGTCGGCGTATTCGCCATCTTTAATCAATTGCGAAAATCCTCGGATGCCGCCGGCCGTGTTTAAGATGTCGTGAAAAAAAATGCGTTCTAAAAACCGGCGCACCTGAGTCTCAAAAGAAATATCAAAACTCCAGTTCTGATGATAGTAGGTGGCGTGTTCTTGGATGATGCGGCCGACTACGCCCGGATAATACCCAACCAACTCGGTTTCGGTGGAAAGATTACAGCTCATCAGGGACCTCTACACCTAAGTATATTTAACCTGAGTTCGACGAGTTTCTTTAATTAACTAGCAGAAATATATCCGCAGATTTCGCAGATTAACGCAGATGAAAAGACCCACAGACCTGCTTTGGCCCTAATCTGCGGATTGAATCATGGCTCTTGATG
>JADFXY010000633.1:0-387 GCA_015233355.1 Deltaproteobacteria bacterium
AGTCTTGACATCTCCCTTAATTTTTTCATCCGGCATAGTGGACAGATCCAAAAGAATATAATCAAAATCAGGCAGATATTTCATCAATTCAGGCTTATTTTCAAAGAGGCTGCTAAACCTGGTTGACCCGGCCCAGGTGGTGGTCCCATGATAAAAGACCAGTGGGATGATATGAGGTAAGTATTCTGTGACCGGCGGCTGTGAAACAATATTGGCCCACATTTGCGCCATATATTTAAACAGTTGAAGCGGTACGAGTCTGTCCTGATAACTTTTGTGCTCCAAAAGGATGCAGACATAAGCCTGTTGAGACTGCTTTATGTTCACCCGGTACACAATGTCTGAAAAATATTCCTTCAGTTGGTCATCCACAAAGGAATCGGTGGT
>JADFXY010000633.1:545-1183 GCA_015233355.1 Deltaproteobacteria bacterium
TCAGTGTACGGTTGTGGAGAAAATTTAACGGTCAATATTTTCACTTGGTTATTGTATATGTTACGGCGTAGTTAGTCAAGAGGAAAAGATTTGGCTACTGTAACCTCGTCTAATTCAAACTGGGGGTCACAGTAGTCCAAACTGGTTCAATCACCGTATGGTTCATCATCTGGAAAATCGTCATCTGGCCACGGTTCATCAATACAGCTCAGTATGTCCTGCTCCTCCGGCAAGAATATCTCCCTTTCCATTAACAACCGATCCTTCTCCTCGTCTGCCATTTCCTCTGAGATGGCCAGAAAAACGCCAAATTCAAGAGGGGTTACATCATCAAATAGATCCATAATCTCCCTCCATTCTTGAAACGGAGAATAGCTGCCCACCAAGAACAGGCAGGCGGCTATCTCTTATTTATGGGAATTGGCCAGGTTACATTTTGACCATCTTCAAGATTGTTCCACCTATACGCTCTAGCCTCACCGACTGCTCTACTCCGAGAGATTTATTTTGAGCAGCCCTTGTGTAAGCATTTATTATGGATAGCATCGAATAGCCTGCCTCCAAATGCCAGGCGGCTTCAACAATCTCTCCTTCATCCTTAGTGAGTTGGAACTGTTTGTTAAGGCTGGAGATGGTAG
>JADFXY010000633.1:1407-2002 GCA_015233355.1 Deltaproteobacteria bacterium
CTACCTCACTATTGGCAAAACTGCTCCCAGGCACAATATTGTCACCCCTCAAACCAAATGTCTTTGAATAATCAGGAACTTTAACGACTAACATGTCTTGATCCAGGTTATAGTGCACCTCATCATTTGGTTTGAAGCCGTTGATGGCCATGTGTTCCAACATATCGGCGTTATCCATCACAACGTATTTCTCGGTGAAGACCGCCCTAAGTTTGGCTCCATCGAACCGGCAAAACAGGGAGTCACGATTCTGGCTTTCTTGCTTCAGCCAGTAATTTAGGTTTTGGGCTTGCAAATCCTTGGGGCACCGGGCAAGATAGGAGTAAGGAACGTGAAGCTTGTTGGCAAAAAGCCTTTGAGCTGAAGGCAGCACCTCTACCTCGGCCCCCATTATGATCATCTGGTCCAGACTTTCAAACTCCATTCCCTTGACAGGTAAGGTTTCGTCGTAATGGCTCTTTGAAATCTGCCGGACCTCTTCAATCAAGTTTCCAAATGTATCTATTCTTCTCATGGCTGTTCTCCTTTCTTGGGATAAGAATTAACGCCCCGAGCCAAACAGAACAGGGGGCGTCCATAAAATGAAAAAACCGCC
>JADFXY010000063.1:0-14602 GCA_015233355.1 Deltaproteobacteria bacterium
AAATCTTTTATCGAAAGAAATCCTCAGAATCAATTTATTAAGCAGGCCATGTTCCGTCTGGGTGATTGTTATACGCGCCTTAAGGACTACGACAAAGCTGACGCCGCATTTCAAAACGCGTTAACAAGTTTCCCGGATTTAGCCAATCAGCCATACGATACCTTGACCAACCTCGGTCCTTTTTTGGAGGGACGAAAGGAGTATGCCAAGGCCCGGGAGACCTATTTTGAGCGGCTTAATGTCTATCAACAACGGGAAGATGATTTAGGCAGCTTGATGGAAAAAATCGGTGATACCTTCATGGCCCAAAAACGATACGACGAGGCCCTAAATATGTATTCCCAGGCCCTAACCCTGGCCCCATACACGGCGTCGGTGGACTCGATCAAGTTGAAAATGGCCGATCTGGGAACACAGACAAAAGGATTAGTGCACGCCACACCCAAGCTGGCTTACGATCCCTATGCCGAACCGGGCACCGCATACAAAGAAGCCTACCTAAAGGCCGGAGGAACCCCGGAAGGTCAGGCCATGGCCCTCAAGTACGCCCAAACGCTGATTAACCAGGGCAAGATAGTCGAGAGCTTAGAGCCGTTGGCGTTCGGTCCCACGGAAGTGGCCAAAGGTTCCCGGAGCCGGGCGGCGCAGCAGGCGGCTATGTTATATGCCAAAAATATAAGACAACTGATGGACGCCGGCTTTGAAAAGAATGATTTCGCCAGAGTGTCGGAATTATATGACAAGTATTATGAGCCGATCTTAGGGAAAACTCGTGATCCGGCGCTGATTCTGCATCTGGCCGAAAGTAATGAGAGGGCTGGGCTGCTCAATGAGGCCATCGGCCTTTACAATCAAGCCCTGGAAGTCAACAAGGACCCTAACCTGGTTGACTTTTTGCGTTTTAAAATAGCCCAAATCACCCACCAGTCAGGCAACCAGGAAAAGGCGGTCCAACTGTTTTCCGAATTTGTCAAGACTTATAGAAAAAGCAAGTATTATCCGGACGCCGCGGCGCTGTTGGCTGAGTTATATTATATCAGGGGACAAAATGAGTCGGCGGTAACCATTTATTATGAAATGTTGGACTCGGAAAAAGGCCCGTCGGTCAAAAGGGCTCGGATAGAGTCCCGGCTGGGTGATATATTCAAAAAGTTGAATCAATTGGGAAATGCGGCCAAGGGCTACCGAGACGCCATTTATGACTACCCTAATGATATTGAAAAACAAGAATTTATCAAAAGCAGTTGGTTTCGTCTGGGCGACGTATTGTATGAGCAGAAGAATTATCCGGGTGCATTCAAAGCTTATTCCGACGCGGTGGAGAAATTCCCGGAGGCCGATGACAGCCAGTGGGGCCGGTACATGATTTATCAAACCGCCCTAAAACTGGAGAAACCCGACAAAGCCAAGGTGGCCTTAGAGAGCCTGGAAAGCCATGCCAAAAAGGGCGGGGTTTGGCAAGACCTGAGCAAGGCGATGCAGGAATTTCAAAAGCAGGAAAAGAAACTAAACGATCTAAAACCCTAAGCCGGCGGCAATGTCTGGAACTCTTAACCTGATCACAATGACTCTCAACACTTATTTTATGCTTGTGTTGGATCATACATTATTTTAAACTAATAAATTGGTGTATCTGAGATTTGATCACATCCTCGTGACGGGATTAGTATGGCCTCCAAACTCTTAGTAATTGACGAAGATGAAAAAAACTTGCGTTTTCTTAAAGAAGCCTTAACCAAAGCCGGATTTGAGGTGGATTTAAGCACCGACGGGTTAAAGGCTCTGGACTCTATTCAGAGCAATTATTATGACGCGGTGTTTAGTGAGGTTGCGCTGCCCAACATGAGCGGGTTCGAGCTCTTGCGGCGGGTGGTGGCCGTTCATCCGGCTCTGCCTGTAATCCTCATGACCGGACGAGGCACGGTGGAGGGTGCGGTCACGGCGATGAAAGAAGGGGCCCGTGATTATTTATTAAAGCCGCTATCCCTGGAAGTCGGTTCGCTGATCACGGCCAAGCTGATGGAGGAGAAGGCCGCCCAGTCAAGCCTGGCCGCCACGCTATCCACTAAACGCAGAGGCGAGAGACGCGAAATCATCACCCGTGACCAGGAAATACTGAGGTTGGTGGAGATAGTCAAGAGCATCGCCCCCAGTCAGGCCACCGTGCTTATTTATGGAGAATCCGGAACAGGGAAGGAACTCTTTGCCCGGCTGATCCATGAAATGAGTCCCCGCCGGAACAATCCCTTTGTGGCCGTGAATTGTGCCGCGATCCCCGAGAATCTGCTGGAAAGTGAGTTGTTCGGACATGAAAAGGGGGCCTTCACCGGCGCCGCAGTTAGAAAAATAGGCAAGTTTGAGATGGCGGAGAAAGGCACCATTCTGCTGGACGAAATAAGTGAAATGGATCTCTATCTCCAGGCTAAGTTGTTAAGGGTTTTACAAGAATACGAAGTTGATCGGGTTGGCGGACGGGAACCGGTCCCGGTCGACGTCCGGGTGTTGGCCACGACGAACCAAGACCTGGCCAGGTTGGTCGAAGAAAAAAAATTCAGACAAGACCTCTATTATCGGCTTAACGTCATCCCGCTTCACATCCCCCCGCTCCGGAAAAGAAAAAACGATATCCCGGTGCTGGCCAATTACTTTCTAAAGAGATTCAGTACCACCTACCAGAAGAAGGTTACCCGCATCTCCGAGCGGGCCATGCAGGCCCTGCTGAACCATCCCTGGCGGGGCAATATCCGCGAGATGGAAAACACCCTGGAACGGGCGACCCTGTTGGCCACCGGGGAGACGATAGAGCCGGAAAATCTGATCCTGTTCAACACCCCTATTCCTGCTCCCGGGATGGGACAGCCGTCGCCGGCCTTCCAGGCTCCGATAATAGAAACTCCGCCACCGGTGGAGGAAGAGGAAGAAGAAGCCACGCCTCCGCCGCCAATGGGTAAGTCCGGCAGAACCATTGAGGAAATGGAACGGGCCCTGATTTTCCAGACACTGGACGAAGTCAGCGGCAACAGAACTCATGCCGCCAAGATTCTGGGCATAAGTATCCGGACGCTGCGCAATAAGCTGGCCGAGTACAAAGAAAAAGAAGGACTGGGTTAGTCGTGTTGCGGGTTACGGGTTACGGGTTACGTGTTGCTGGTTGACGGCATTGGACGAGTTTCTATAAAATAGACTATTCAGATTAAGCCCCGACGGGGCGCTCTAGGTTAGCCCAGCGGCAACGCCCTGGGGAGGGTTTTGGGGGCCGGCCGGCCATCAGGCTTTCATGCGTGGTCTCCACCATGTCTCTATGTTTTTCTACACTTTTCTGCAGGTCTCCGCGGCATTCCCGCCTTCATCGGCATCTCTATAATATCCTCGGCACAGCTATGATTGACATTCCTGCGATCATTAGTTTCTAATTGCTCATTACCGGTTACTCGTCGCAGAAAACCAGCAACAAGCAACAAGTAACAAGCAACCATCCTCATCCTGGCCTCGATATTGCATAAAAATCCTCCAAAGACATCATTTGACGGGAGGACACACCATGATTCTATCCAAATTCGATGACCTTATAAATCTTGAGCGGAAAGCCATGGATTTTCGTAATCTGCGGCAAGACATCATCGCATCGAACGTGGCCAACGTCAACACCCCCAACTACAATGCCTCCGGCATCAATTTCGAGACCAATCTTAAAGCCGCGGCGAAGTTAACTGACGATAGTATGGAATTAAAAATGGCCGACACCAATCCTCGTCATCTGGCCCAGAAGATCCCGACCATCGATGACGTCCAACCTCTGTGGCTCACCTGCCGGGATTTTTCGTTGCACAATGACCTGAATTCAGTTGACTTAGACCAGGAAATGGCTCGGATGAGCGAAAACAATATACTTTATGCGGCCGTGTCCGGTGTGATCAAGAAGCGGCTGGCCGGTATGAATGATCTCATTACCACCGCAAGCTCGAGGTAACCTATGGATTTCTTAAGTTCACTCAGCATTAGTTCGTCAGGTTTGACGGCTCAGCGGGTCCGCATGGACCTCATTTCCAGTAACCTGGCCAATGTCAATTCCACCCAAACGGAAGCGGGGGGGCCCTACCGCCGAAAAGAGCCGGTATTTCAGTCAGTCCCCGTGGATGAGTCCTTCCGGTCGCTTTATGATAAGCAGCTTAATCTGCCGGATAAGATAAATCGGGTTCAAGTGGTGGATATCGTTGAAAACCCAAAAGATTTCAGGATGCAGTACAATCCCAATCACCCCCAGGCAGACAAAGACGGATACGTGGCCATGCCTAATGTTAACGTAGTGGAAGAAATGGCTAACATGATCGAGGCCAACCGGTCTTTTGAGGCCAACGTGGCAGTGATCAGCACCACTAAAAGCATGGCCATGAAGGCATTGAGTATCAGTCAGTAAGTCCGTGGGGCGTTTTTTGACTTAACGATCATCAGGGCATCGCGGTTTATTGGCAGGCGTCAAGAACTTGACTTTGGCTCCCGCCGGTCAGACACCATCACCAGGCAAAGGAGGCATCATTATGGTTATAACCAGACTGGGCGAAATAAACGCCAATATACAGCCGGCGGCCTCCCCGGCGGCCGGCCCCAAGACCAAGAGTTTTGGCGACATGCTTAAAAAATCTGTCGAAGACGTGAACAAAATGCAAAATGAAGCCGTCAAGGCAGAAAAAGAACTGGCCGTGGGCGATCCCAAACAACTGCATCAAACCATGATCGATATTGAACAAGCCGGCATATCGATGAGACTTATGCTCCAGGTGCGTAATAAAGTCCTGGATGCCTACCAGGAAATTATGAGGATGCCGGTCTAACCTCTATGGGGCCAAAGACTTGACGTTCACCGGAACAGACTTTGATCTGATAATAAATCAAAGGAAAACAATATGTTCGAATCACTCAAACAAAAGCTCTCACAATTAAAAGAGGCATTTGGGGCCATGAGCGCCGTCAAAAAGGTCGCCATTTTCGCGGCAGTGGCGCTTCTGCTCAGTGGTCTGATCGTGTTGGCCATGCACGGAAAAAAGGCTGAGTTTAAATTACTCTATCAGAACCTGGAAGGCAAAGACGCCTCCGCCGTGGTCGCGGTCCTGAACGAAAAAAAGATTCCCTACGAACTTCGGGATAATGGCCAGACCATCTTGGTACCGCCGGAGCACTTTAATATCATGCGGCTGGAGCTGGCCGGCCGAGATTTGCCTTTGGGCGGCTCCGGTATGGGTTTTGAGTTGTTCGACAAGACCCAGTTCGGGACCACGGAATATGTGCAAAAACTAAATTATATTCGTGCCTTACAGGGGGAGATATCTCGAACCATAAATCAACTGGCCGAGGTGGAAAGTTCCCGCGTACATATTGTTATCCCCAAAACAGCACTGTTTTCCGAAGACCAGAAAACGACCACCGCCTCTATCATTCTAACCATGAAACGAGGCAAGAAACTTAGACCTGAACAAGTCAAAGGGATTGTCAATTTCGTCGCGGGAAGTATCGAAGGCCTGGACCCGAAGAATATCACCGTCGTCGACAACTCCGGCAACATATTAGAGAAGGAAAAAGACAAAACCGACGCCCAGCGTCTGACCTCCTACCAACAAGAAATGCAACAGGACATGGAGCAGAAACTGGAAGATAAGATCCGGGCCATGATGGAAAAAATCACCGGTCCAGGCAAGGCCCTGGTCAAGGTGGCCCTTGAGATGGATTTTAAGCAGGTGGAACAAACTGAGGAACTTTACGATCCAGACAAGTCGGCGGTCAGAAGCGAACAATCCACCGCTGAAAAATCCAAGGGCGACTCCCCGGTAATCAGAGGTGTTCCGGGGGTGACCAGTAATATCCCGCCCGGGGCTCCTTCTACGGTCGGCTCCAACAAGAATAAATACGAGAAGAAGCAATCCACGGTTAACTATGAAATCAGCAAAACCGTAAAAAAGACCGTGCAACCCGCGGCAACCATCAAAAATATCTCCATCGCGGTAGTGCTTGACGGTTCTTATAAGACGGAAAAGGACGCAGAGGGAAAAGATACAAGTGTGTTTGTGCCCATCCCGGCCGATCAATTGACCAAAATAACCGACGTGGTCAAGAAATCCGGTGGTTACAATCCCGACCGGGGAGACCAGGTGGAAGTAGTCAGTGTTCCGTTTAAGCGGGTCGGGTTATCTGACGATGAAGTAAAAGAAATGGCCACCTTAGAACGCCGGGCCTTCTGGGCGCCTTACATCCGCCTGGGTGTTGCCGCAATCATCATCTTACTGGTCCTGATCTTTGTGATCAGACCGTTGATCAAGATGCTCAAACCGCCGGCTCCGTTTCTGCCTGAGCTGCCCATACCCGAGGAAATAGAAGAAGAGGTCCCAGGTCTGGAGGCTCCGGTTAAAGAAGTGGTTACTCCGAGAATGATCCTCAGGCAACTGGCTCAGTCCGATCCGGCCAGATTTACGGATATGTTGCGAAACTGGATAAAATAGGACGAGGTGCGGGTTACGGGTTACGGGTTGCGTGTTCCGTGTTCCGTGTTCCGGGTTGAAGGCAACCAACCGATTATAACGACCGGCCTAACCTGCACTTGCCGAAAATGCCCAAAGCCGGTTTGAATCTTGGACTCTTGTCATAAAATCTATATCTGTTTTCACACTTTGGTGGTATAATTTAAAAACGAAAGAACCCTGGTTAGTAGACCAAACAACTCGTAACACGCAACTCGTAACACGCAACCCGTAACTCGTAACACGCAACTCGTAACTCGCAACCCGTAACACGCAACTCGCAACCCGTAACACGCAACCCGTAACTCGTAACTCGCAACCCGTAACCAGAAACGCAACCCGTAACCAGAAACGAGCTACAGGCGTGAGAATAATTAAGGCCAAAGATTCAGACAAAGTCGCGATGTACGGTTTTCAGCTTAAGGATGAGGCCGTCACCAGGGTGAGCAGCGGCTCCGTCATTAAAGCCGATAAGGAAGATACTCAACGGTTTGAGGCTCTGCGGATGTCTCAATTGAAGCCGACGGCAGAGGCCGCGCACCGTGAGACGGGCGAAGTCCCTTTTGTCTTCCTGAAGGATAAGGATGACCTATCGAAGCGGCGGCATACTTTTGAGCAAAAGTTCGAGGAAGAGGCTGCTGTTATCCTGACTCAGGCGGAAGAAAAGGCCCGCCAGATTCACGAACAGGCTCAGGTGCAAATTAAGGAACAAACCCGGCTGGCTCAAGATGTCATCCACCAGGCCCAGGCGGAAGCGGAACGGATTAAGGAAGAAGCCCGGAAAACGGGATATGATGCCGGTTATAAGGATGGCTTTAATCAAGGAGTTAGCCAGTTAACCGCGCCGGTGGCGGCGTTCAACCGGGCAGCCGTTGAAGTCGCCGGCTTAAAAGAAACCATTATCCGGCGAGTCGAAAAGGATATCTTGGAACTGACCCTGGCCGTTATTCGGAAAATTTTTCACCGGGAGCTGGAATCCCCAGAGACGGTGATGAGCGTCATTCGGTTCGCGACCAGTAAAGCAGTGGACCGGGAAAACCTGAAGATTAGGATGTGTCAACAAGACATTGACATAGCCAAAGAGCATCATGATGAGTTGCTCGGTAGTTTGGAAAACGTCAAACGATTGTCATTTGAACCCGACCCCAGCCTGAGCCGGGGCAGCATCATTGTGGAATCAAACTATGGCGATGTGGAATCCAAAATGGATTTGAACATTGAAGAGGTCGACCGGGTCCTTCGGGCGCAATTGCCCCCTGACGGCGGTGGAGCATAACCTATGGATGTGGCCATTGATTTCAACAAATATCAACAGGCTGTGGCCGGCCTGATGACTTACCGGATTATCGGCCGGGTCTCCAAGATTATCGGTTTGACTGTGGAAGGATACGGCCCCGGTGTGTCTGTGGGCAGCGCCTGCTATATTTATCCCATGGATGACGGGCCGCCCATCAAAGCCGAGGTTGTCGGGTTCAAAGAGAATCGGATTGTCTTAATGCCTTTAGGGGATCTTAAAGGGGTGGCGCCCAGTTGCCGGATTGTTCATTCCGAAGAGGCGGCGACTATTCCCGTCGGGCCGGCCATGTTGGGACGGGTCTTAGACGGCCTGGGGGAGCCGATTGACGGTCTGGGGCCGATAGTCCCGGAAACGCGTTACCCTATTTACGCCGAGCCGCTTAACCCCCTCCGGCGGGCCAGGATTCACCAGCCCATGGACGTTGGAGTGCGGGCCATTAATTCCCTGTTGACCCTGGGCAAAGGCCAGAGAATGGGCATCTTCGCCGGCAGCGGCGTGGGAAAATCGACCCTGATGGGCATGATGGCCCGAAACACCAGGGCGGACGTCAACGTCATCGGGCTGATCGGCGAGCGCGGCCGGGAGCTTCGGGAATTCATCGAAAAGGACCTGGGCGAAGAAGGATTAAAAAGGTCGGTGGTCGTCTGTGCCACTTCGGATCAAGCTCCACTCGTCCGGATGCGGGGGGCCTACATCGCCACCACCATCGCCGAGTATTTTAGGGACCGCCGTCAGGATGTCTTGTTGATGATGGACTCTTTGACCCGATTTGCCATGGCCCAGAGGGAAGTCGGCCTGGCGGTGGGGGAACCGCCCACCACTCGGGGGTATACGCCCACCGTGTTTACACTTTTACCGAAGCTCCTGGAACGGGCCAGCGTCTCCGAGGGCGGCGGCAGCATCACCGGTATTTACACCGTCTTGGTCGAGGGCGATGATTTCAATGAGCCTATTTCCGATGCCGCCCGAGCCATTCTGGATGGTCACATTATGCTCACCAGGGAAATGGCGGCCAAGAATCACTATCCGGCCATTGACGTTTTGAGCAGCGTTAGCCGGGTCATGTCCGACGTGGTCACGCCAGAGCAGAAGCAAGCCGCAGGGCGGCTTCTAAACATTCTGGCCACCTACCGGCGATCTGAGGATCTTATCAATATCGGCGCTTATGTCAAGGGCTCCAACCCGGCCATCGACCATGCCATCTCCATGATTGACCGGATCAATAGCTTTCTGATCCAGGCCGTCAATGAAAAAGTTACTTTTGATCAATGTGTGAATGATCTGAGCGCCCTGGTGGGGTAAAACCAGCACAGCGCGCCGCGACCGAAAAAATATAGCCGTTGGGGGAAGGAGCAAAGCCATGCTTGGTAAAACCATAGAGAACGTAAAGGGAACCGAATTGTCCGCCGAATGGCTGATGAAACAAGGTTTCGTCCCTGAAGAAACATTCACCATCACGATTGAACCCGCCCCAGACGATGATGAAAATATGCCCCCCGAAGAAATGTTCCGTCCCGAGTTCGTGGCCGAAATGGAAAGGATAAACATAGAAGTCAAGAAAGGAAATGTCATCACCTGTCGAAGCAAGGAAGAAAGGGAGGCGTTCTTTAAGTCGGTGTGGGAAGATGAGTAGATACAGCGACGACTACGCGGAGGATTTCAAGAAAGACCTGAAAAAAATCAAAGCCCATTTCGATCTCCAGGAGCGGTTAACGGATAAGATAGACGAAATTCTGGAAAACCCACACCACTATAAACCATTGCGGAACGTGCTAAAAAATAGGCGCCGGGCTCACCTGGGTAGTTTTGTTTTGATATTCGAGATAGACGAAACGAAAAGGAAGATTACCTTTCATGCCCTCAGGCACCACGATGAGGCATATAAGTGATCCGGGTGAACCCCGGTAAGACATTCACCCATTGGTCAGATACAAGAATTTGTCATCGCTTCCAGATGACTCCGGTAGGAAGCTGGGATGAAGAAAAGCAAAAAAGACAAACTCAAGGGCAAGAAGAGTCCAATCTCGGGCGCTCAGGCGGGCCAAATAAAAGGCTCGTCTATTTCTCAGCCGACCGGATCAGATGAGGGGCAAGCTCCCAATCCCGTGGGCCTGGCCGCCATAATGGCTCCTGCCGAGGATATTCCGATCAATCTGACGGCCGATTCGGCTTTGATGGCCTCCATTCCAGCACCCGGCCCGGCCGGAGTGGCCATCCGCCGGACAGGTCAGTCGCGTGGCCCGGCTGTGGCTGCCCAACCATCCCGGATGTTGGCCGGGGTCGACCAGGCCCCGCTTCCCGTCACGGAAGGAGATAAAGAAGGGACCATTTCTCTGTGCATGATCGTCAAGAATGAGGAAGTCATGCTGCCCCAGTGTTTGGCCGGCGCCAGGGACGTGGTGGATGAGATCATCGTGGTGGATACCGGGTCAACCGACCGGACTCCGGAGATCGCCGCCTCATTCGGGGCCAAGGTTTATCATCACCCCTGGGAAAATGACTTCTCCAAGATGCGGAATTATTCCCTATCGTACGCCACCGGTGACTGGATTCTGATTTTGGATGCGGATGAGCGATTGGAACCCGATGATCATAAGAAATTGCGGGCCCTGACCAAACTCATCGGCGCGGCCGGAGTATATTTTATCTTATTCAATCAATTGAGAGACAAGATATCTTTCTCTAAAATGAACACCATCCGGTTGTTCCGCAACCATCAGGGAATTCACTATGAGGGGATCGTCCATAATCAACTGATCTTCACCGGTCCGGTTCCCTATTCGGACGTCCGGATGTATCACTATGGCTATGCCTTAGACAACGACAAGATGGACAAGAAATGCGCCCGAACCACGGCTTTGTTGGAAAAGCAGTTGGAAGCTGATCCCAATAATCCTTTTATATATTATAATTTATGCAAAATTAAATTCATGGACAATAAAAGCGAAGAGTCCATCGAGGCCGCCCGCCGGGCCATCTCCCTGTTAAAAGCTCAGCCGGGATTCGACTTTGCCCAGTCTTTTTTTACCGATATGTACCACACCCTGGCCGTGGCCCTGACTAAATTGAATCGGCTTGATGAAGCCCAGGCAGCCCTGGAGGATATTATCTTCCTTTGTCCCCATTATCTGGACGCCTTTTTTGATCTGGGACGGCTTCATGCCCAGGCCGGGAGAGAAAAGGAGGCCCTGGAGGCTTACAATAAGTACTTCGATCTGCTGGAACGGTATCTGAACAAACAGATCTATCTGCCCATGTCGGTCTATACCATGGAAAATAGGCCCCATGCCTTGAACGACCTGGGGGCGATGTATCACAATCTGGGCGAGCTGATTAAGGCTAGAGAATACTTCAACAAGGCCGTCAAAGCCAACCCCGGCCTGCCTGACCCGTACTACAACCTGGCTATGTTGGCGGAGAAAGAGGGCCGGGTGGATGAGGCGGCGGCCTTTTTTGAACGGACTCTGCGGTTGCGGGAGGATTTCCTACCGGCCAGGACCAAGTTATCATTTTTGTATTACCGGTTAGGCCATCTGGTGGAGGCTGAGGATATTCTCCGGCGGGGCCTGGAAATACATCCCCATAATCCAGAAATTCATAATAATATGGCTGGATTATATCTTAAGCAAGACAGGTTGGAGGATGCCCTGGAGGAGTCGTTGAAAAGCGTGGCCGCGATGGATGACTTTGCCATTGGCCACCTCAACCTGGGGCTGATTTACTCTAAACAAGGCGACTACCCCAAAGCCGTTATTCATTTCCGCCGGGCCATCGACTTAGAACCCAGAAATGTCATCAGCTACATTAACCTGGCCTCATCGTTTGAACACCTGGGCGATATTGACCTGGCCCGCCAGGTATACCAGGAGGGGTTAGCGGCCAATCCAAATAATCCCACCCTGATGGACGCCTTCAAGAATGCGAGGTGCTACCGCCATGTTTCGCTTTAACTTAGAAACGTTGCTCCGGCTGAGAATCCAAGAGGAAGAACAGCAACTTTTAAAATTCTCCGAAAGCACCAGGATGCTTCAAGAAGAAGAGGCCAAGCTGACCGCCCTAAAGGAAATGGAGACCCGCTACACTGAGGAATACCGGGTCAAACAACAGCAGGGCGTCGATCTGGCGGAATTGACCATATATCGAAACTTTTTCCGCCGATTGAGTCAAGAATTGCTCGAACAAATGGACGCTATCCGTAAAGCCCAAGAATATCAAGGAAAGTGCCGGCAGGACCTGATTGATGCCACCAAGAAGAAAAAAATTCTGGAGACTCTCAAGGCCCATCAATTCACCGCCTGGCGCAAGGAACAGAACATGAAAGAAACCAAGCTGCTCGATGAAGTGGCCATCACCAGATTCGGCAAGTGAGCCGATGGCCGCGTCAGGAATAACCATGCGAAAAACTTTGATTATATCTCTTTTTGTGTTCGTCTCCGCCGCCATCGGCGGGGCCATATGGGTTGCCCCCTTTGAATTTTTCGATCGACTGAGGGAGGTAGTGCCAATTCCGGACCTGGTCCGCGGTTTGCTCCCGGCCACATGGCAACGAGACAGGCCGGGTATTCCTCCGATTGCCGGCCATGGGCAGACAAACTCAAGCCCAAGTAAGGGCAAAGGAATTAAATCGGCCGCCGGACCATCGGCGACATCCTCTCCCGACTATACTTATTCGGAATTAAGGGAGCGCTCTAAAGATCTTGAAAAAAAAGAAGAGGAACTGGCTGAAAAAGAGGCCCGGCTAAACAAAGTCAAGTGGGACCTGGAAGCTAAATTGGAGCACCTGACGGAGGAGCAAAGAATCCTGGAAAGGGATGTTGACCGGAGAAGATGAATCCGGCCGGCCGGAAACCTTTAATCCCCGCAACCCGATAGATAAAAACTACACCATGCGCAAAATAACATCCATATTAGCACTTATTTCAGGCTTAAGCCTGGTTCCGTTGTCTTTCTCCCCTGGTGCTCCTCGATGCCTCAGGGTGGATGAATGGATAGAGCCGGCTATCGTCCAGGCCCAGGAAAAGCACCCCACCAGCCAGGCCCAGAAAAAACCTCCTACGGTCAAGGCTCAGGAAAAGCATGCCCCAGCCAGGGCTCCGAAGAAACATACTACGGCCCCGGCTCGTAAGAATGCCCACCAGGCCGAGATCCAGAAAAGAATTCTTATCCCACCCACTCCCACCCCGAAACCAACCAGTCCGCCGGCCCAGGAGGAAGAAGATACCATACGGGAACCGGTGGACCTGGCCGACGGCACGGAACCATCCCCGGCACCCGCCAAGGCCGCGCGGACGGAGAAGAAGCGTCCCGTTACCCCGACCCCGACGCCTACTCCCACCCCGACGGCTACGCCCACGCCGGCCTATTCCCTGACGCCCAAAGAAAAACTGGCTATGGACAATAGGGAAAAAGAGGAAAAGATCGCCGAACGCGAGACCAGAATGCAGCAGGTCAAGGCGGATATTAAGGTCTTGTTGGATAAGCTGGCTGAAATCCAAAAGAGGATAGATGAACTGGCGGCCAAGAAGAAGGAAATAAAGGAAGTCAGACAGCCCAAAGAAGGACCTCACAATGATGAGACACTCGCCCGCCTGGCCAAGATTTACGAACAGACTCCTCCGGAATTGGCCGGCCCGCTGCTATCCGATTTGGACCCGACTTTAGCGGCCCAGTTGATCATGATGATGAACGTGCGCAAGGCCGGCCAGGTCTGGGGTTTTATCGATAAGGCCAAGGTTGCCAAGATCAGTGAGGAAATCGCCCATAAAAAGTCTGACGCCCAAAAATCTGAGAAGAAGTAGCTGTCTTGGTTGGTTGCTCCGGGATGGCAAAGTTGTGCAGAAAATTTGGTGCATCAGTATGTCAAGGGGCAAGAATGAGAATCGGACGAGCCCGCACGTCAAGATTGAAACCTGAACGGCCCCTGGGGAGTTGGTTCGGACGTGCCGGTTTGAGAAGGCCGGATTGGCGGCAACTCCAAAAAGCGGCAACAGGGCATCACCCGGAACTCTTATCAATATCAATAATTTTTGTTTTACCGGCGTAACCGGTGGTTTCATACTTGGTGATTTTCTGTAGTTTTTTGGTTAAATCCCTCATGGTCACAATCTGCTCTCGGACAATCTGCAAGTCTTCGTATAGGGGGTTGTCCTCCTGAATATCCATCAAGATCAAATCTGAATACCCCAAAATAGTTTGCATCGGTTGGTGAAGTTCATGACAAACGGCACCCACAATTTCCAGAACAGCTTGAAGCTTTTCCCGGTAAATTCTTTCTTCCTCGGCTCGTTTGTGATGGGACATATCTTTAAAACTAGTCACCATCCCCAGGAGAGAGCCATCAGTGTCGCGGAAAGAACTGGCTGTGACCAGACAAGGAATCTTTGTGCCGTCAGAACGCGTTTTTTCTACTTCGTATTCCACCCGATCCTGTCCCTCTCGAATTTGGACAAGAGGACAGAGGTGGGTGTGGCATAACTGGTAGTCACTGAGGACTTCATGGCACTTGCGATTGACTGTTTCATTGCCGTTTATTCCCAGAAGCTTAAGCAGCATTTGATTGATCATGACTATATTGAAATCGGAGTCAATCAGACACATCCCATCGGTGGCCGTATTGAAAATGCGGCTAAACTCGACGTTGGACACCTGGGCTTCCGCCGCGATCCGATTGGCGTGATTCAACGCTTCTTCCATTTGCAGGTTAAGCTCAATCAGTTCCTTATGATTACGTTGGCATTCCGTTTCTGAAAGTTCCAACTCAGCCACTCGCCGGGATAATGACTTAACTTCACTAATA